>JAJPYF010000074.1 GCA_021205085.1 Clostridiales bacterium
GTATAATAACCATTTGTATTTGCAGCATCCGGTGTCAGCGTGATGCTGCTCTCTGTCGTGTCGTAAATCACGCCGTCAGTGCCGATATATAAGGAATTCCCGGCATAGTCCGTGATTTTGGCATACACGGTTTCTTTGCTGTTCTCATCAACCGTCACGGATGTCAGCGTAAAATCCTCGCTCAACAAATTGTCCTTCGTCAGAGAAGTCGTGCTGTCCGTTGTGTAATAATAAACCGAATACACCCCAGAGGTTGCGTCTGTAATATCCGTACCAAGCACTTCAATGGACGGCGCTGTGTTCGTCCAAAGGTCAAATACCGTAGAGGCTGCAGTCTGCTGCTCTGTAATCTCTTTCCACAGTGCGCTGCCCAGACCAATCTCTGCGCTTCCGGATATGGTCGGTGCTGCCGTGTCCACCGTAAACTCATAGTCTGTTTCCGTCGCTCCTGCAACCGCAGCGCTCTGCTCCGCCGTCTTCCCCGCCTTGTTGGTATAGGAGATCGACCACTCATAATTTGCGTCTACATTAAACACGATCTCAGCGCTGTAGGATGTCGGATTCTGCGCGTTATCCGGCGTCCATGATAAGCCGGATGTCAGGCTGCTTACATCCACAGCTTCTCCCTCCGCATTTGTGGCAGTGATCGAAATGCCCTCCGTCGCATCTGTCTCATCAAAAGTATCGCTGCGATCCATAATGGTGATTGTCGCGGTTCTGGATGCATTGTAATAACCGTCTATAGCCCCCGATGCTATGGTGCCATCCACAGAAACATCAATTTCTGGCTCCTCTGTGTTAATGCTCACCGTCTTCACCGTCGTACTGGTATTTCCCGCGCAATCCGTCACCCTGAGATATATATTGACATTCGCGCTATTATGAATAGCGGAACTAACCGTAAAGGTTTGGTTACTGATGCTTTCAACGCCGTTTGCCGCGGCCGAATAGAGCGTCGTCCACGCAGTCGGAGTATCGTCTCCGTCCATAATGGCATACTCGATGCTGGAAATGCCGGAGTAGATGCCGATTTCGTTTTCATCTGTCTCATCATCTGTTGCAGACACTGTCACGGTAACATCGCCGTTGTAGTAACCGTCGACCGTGCCGTCACCTGCAGTAGCAGGATCAGAAAGCGTCATAGTCCCTGAGGGAGCCGTCTCATCAATGACCACATGGATCTTTGTTGCGTCCATAATATCCGTTGCGTCCATCCATGTCTTCCCCGACAGGAGATAGATGCCAGTCACATTCAAAGACTCCGTGACATCCACAGATGGCCCGCCTGTGTTGGCATATGTCTGAGAATCGCCTTCTGAATCCGTCCCCACAATTCGGATTCCCGCATAACTCGCCTTATATAAATCAGAGACCGCAAATGTAGCTGCGTCCTTAAAAACATATGTAGTATAAGATGCAGCAACGAATTGGCTCAAATAGCCGCTATAATCCACAACACCGGTACTATTTACCGTGTTCATCACCTTGAAAGTAACACTGATCGTAGTTGCCGTATTGATTGCTGCTGTGACCTGGTAGGTGTTATCGCTTCCGGCTACCAGCTCATAGCTGTCGGAAGATGCACCACCAATCATCACTGTGTCAACGGTATATCCCTCATCCGGCGTGAAGGTGATGGATGGGGAACTTCCGGCATCCACATTTTCCGTGGTATCCGACAGGGTTCCGTTGGTCACCGCACTGAACGTCACCATATAATATGCCTGAAACGTGACATTCACTGTGACATCCGCCGTCACACTACCAATAGCGTACTGATATTCATCGTATTTGTCCGTATCGCTAACCGTCACCGCTGTGCCGCCAACCTCCAGAGAACTGATATAAGTCTCATCCACCGTCGGTGTTATCGTGAGGGTCACAGCAGATCCGTCATTGACTGACACCGACTCTCCGCTGGAAGTGACCGAAGTATCCCCGACCTTCACGCTCCCGCCCCCTGTATAATACACAGTAATACTATGCGTCCCGCTTCCCGCAGTCAGCTGCACATCGGTCGTCCCGGTCGCGGAATCTACTGCAATTGAACTGTCGGCTGCGCTGTTGTACCCACTGGCCGTAACCTCATAGGAAAGCGTAACAGTGCCGTTTGTAATTGCAGTTGACAGATCCGACAGGTCGATCGTTACCTCCCCGCTGGCATCTGTCTGCGCAGACACATCCTCCATCCCCGTTACAGCGGCGTTGCTCTCGTACACCGTATAGGTCACGATCGCCCCTTCAATCGCCTCGCTCGTTGAGGAATCTGTCACCGTAATCGTATACCCGGTGCCGCTCGCTTTCGCAATATTCGTCAGCGTCCCCGTCGGCACGAGAACCGCCACTGCGAGCAATGCCGCCATCATGACAGCTACTATCCGTTCCTTTAATGAATGTTTTTTCATGTCCCGTCTCTCCTGTCTTTTATCAATTCTGATCGTATATTCCAAAATCCCGGTATCGGTGTGGTAAATGAAATTATCTCCTGCGATACTCAGCAGATACGCTCGTCCGTATGGATGATTACAATATCCTGTATCACATGAAAGGCAACCGCTGCCGCAGTCTCTGTCAGCGGCGCGGTCTCCCAGCTCAGAAGCTCCGTCGCCGCTCCGTCGCTGGTCGGCTCCCTGCCGCTCCGCGTCCCGGATCTGTCCGCTGCTGCTGCCGCGCTGTCCCGGTCAGCCAGCGGAGTTGTCCCCTCCTCCGCCCTAGAAAGGGATACAGTCGCATCCTCCGGGCCGGGCGGCCGGGAATCCTCCGTGATCTGGTCAGTGATTGTTCCCCGCTCCATCGCCGCCGGCGTTGGTCGGAATGACTTCTTTCCGGACTCCTCATTCTTTTTCCGAATCTGCTCGATGGACTTCTTTGCCGTCCTGCCGCTCAGGTCCCCAATAATTTTCCAGATCCCCAACCGCACCCACAGGAGGATGGAGACCACCAGAAGCACTGCGGCGAGCACGAAGCCCACATAGGAGATCATCTGATATGTCTGTGCTGTCATCCCCGTCAATTCCTTCCTTCCGTGTTCGTATATGCCCGCTCAATATTGGAAACATAGCCCTCGTAGGAATCCAGAATGCTGTCCCGCACCTCCACGGATCTCTCCTGCGTGACAGAGAGCGCATTCGTCTTCTCATAGACCGTATCCAGCAGACCGAGCACCTCATCCTCCTCGATGCCCACGCTGGCAAACCCCTTCCGATGGCTGTTTAACAGGTCAGCGATCGCCTCGTACATCGTCAGCTTGATGTAGGCCGCATCGTCGTAATCATAGTTTTCCACATTGTCGATGCAGTCCTGAAGCGACGCCAGCAGCTCCTCATACGCCTCCTGCGTCGGCTCCCGAACACTGGTCGCGCTGACCACATACTCCTCATAGAACTCGCCCACGATATAGTAACTCTGCGAGATATCGTAATATTCGTAATCCGTATTCCCGCTGTCCACAATCGTCTGGAAATAGGGGTAGGCTTTCAGCACCCGGGTTCGGAACGTGTCGTCCCCGCCGGAATAGAGATAAAAATAAGTAATGCCCGCCTCGTAAGCCAGTTCCAGATAATCCTCAGACTCCGTGTCAAACGAATCCTTGTAGCTGTTGTACTTCGCGGTAAACTGCTGGCTCTCTTCATCGCCGAAGAGGTTATTGTCCCGATACGCCTCCAGCAGTTTGATATAGGCGCGTGCGTCCGTGCCGAACAGGTCAATTGCCTCAAGATAGGTCTCTACCTTTGTCTCGTAGGGGGTGGAGCTGGAAATGCTGATCTTCTGGTCATAATCCTGATTATTCACATAGGAAGACATCAGGCGTCCGCCGATCCCCACTACCAAACATATTGCCGTGAACGCCGCAGCCGTCACAAAAACAGCCAGCTTGCGCTTCTGCTTTTTCTTGAAATCCTCGCTCTCCTCCTCGTAATGCTGCAATGCGTACATCAGATCGCCGCAGTTCTGGTAACGATCTCTGGGATCGAGGGCGGTACACTTGTCGATGATCCGCTCCAGACCGTCGGACAGTTCCGGATTCCACTGGCGGATCGGAATGTACTCATAATCCGACGGGCGCGGGTCAATGCCCGTCAGCAGATGGTGCATGGTCATGCCGAGCGCATAGATATCGGACCGCGCGTCAGTCTGGCGGGAGCCGTGCTGTTCGGGCGGCGCATAGCCGCGCGTGCCAAGCACCGTCGTGTCCGCCAGATTCTTCTCCTTATACTCCCGTGCAATACCGAAGTCAATCACCTTCAGATTGCCATCCGGCTTCAGCATAACATTCGCCGGTTTCATGTCGCGGTAGATGATCGGCGGCTTCTGAGTGTGAAGATAGTCCAGAGCGCCGCAAAGCTGCTTCGCCCACTCGATGACAAGCTCCTGGGGCTGTGCGCCGTACTCCTCCAAAATCTTATCGAGAGATTCCCCCTCGATATAATCCATCACGACATAGATCGTCTCCCCGTTGTCGATGATATCCACAATGCGGGGCAGCGCCGTGTGATCCAGTTTTTTCATGAGGTTCGCTTCCGCCAGCAGGCTGTTGACGATGATCTCGTCATTTTTCCCGTTCGCAGTCTTGCGAATTTCCTTGACCGCCCACTGCTTATTCAGCCGCTTGTCCATCGCCAGATAGACTACGGACATCCCGCCCTTTCCGATTTGCTTTAATACCTCATATTTCCCGTCGATTACTGTTCCCAACAATGTCGCCATAATGCCTACCCCACCGTCCGCAGAAGCATAACAGAGATGTTATCCCTCTCTTTTCTGTCCTTCACCACCTCAACCAGCTCCCCGCACCGGGCTCGAATATCATCCTCACTGCGGATGCTGAGCGGACTCAGGCTCTCACAAATCTCATGTTCGCTGATCTCGTGCCGGAATCCGTCAGAGCACAGCAAATACACGGCGTCAGGCTTTACTGTCCCGAAAAGGATATCCGGCACCACATCCCCGGAAGCTCCCACGCACTGAAGTAGCACATTCCTCCGGCGGTCCGTCAGCGCCTCCTTCGGCGTCATGCGGCCATATTTCATCTCACGGGCAATAAACGTCTGATCCTCCGTCAGCTGCCGGATCTCCTCTGTGATTTCATAGATCCTGCAGTCGCCGACATGGACGATCAGATACTCTCCCTGAATCGCCAGAAACATGCTCAGCGTTGTTCCCAGCTTCTCCCCAATTCTTTTCCCATAATTTGTAATGCGGTGGTTCTGCTCTTTCACTATATGATTGATTTCCATCGCAAGCTGTCTGAGCGGCACTGTACCAATCTTTTTCGGAAGCACATTCCGAAACCAGTTGTCAAAAACCCGGATTACCTCCGCGCTGGCCAGCTCTCCCCTTGCCAGACCGCCCATACCGTCACAAATCACTGCCATAGCGATCTGTCCGTACTGCTCTGTATCGACGATTTTCAGACACAGGCTGTCCTGGTTCACCGTCTTTTTGATACCGACATCGGTCACTGCCCCGCCCCAATATTTCATAGACTCCTCCTGCCCTGTCCCATGCGGCAATCCGCCGCGCTACTCCATGTGAAACTCAAACTCCTCGTTTGCCAGTGTAAACCGGTCGCCGTCGTTCAACCGAACCCGCTGGTCTCCTTCCAGACGGCTGCCGTTGACATATGTCCCGTTTGTAGAATGGTTATCCCGAATGAAATATTCTCTATTCTCTGTAAGGATATCCGCGTGAATCCCGCTGACGACATTGTTGTCCGGAACAAAAAAATCCACATACGACCGCTCCTTGCCGATACGAAAAACCGGTTTGTCGACATATTTATGTTCATAAGAGGCCAACCGCACAATATAGGGAAAGCGCTCTCTCTGGCCTCAGCCCAGCAGGGCCGGCCCGTCCTCATCAGGAAGTCCTGTGGCATACCCGCTATCCAGAAGACCTGTGGCCTGCTCGTCCTCGTCCAAAAGGCCTGTGGCCTGCTCGCTTCCATCCGCAAATCCCCCAGCAGAACCGCTCCCGTCCCAGAACGGAGAAAAGCCCATATCCGCCGCATCCCCATTCAGGAGACCTGTGGCGTCATCATCCCCGCTCATATAACCTGTGGCGTTCTCATCCTCGTCCAACAATCTCGTGGGGTTCTCGTCGCTGTCTCCCCTCTTCCCTCCGTTAGCCCACTTTTTATCGGAGAGCATACCACTCTGCCCAGTTTTCGACCGCTGAAACTGCTTATAGACAGCCGGATACAGCATCAGAAGAATCTGCTCCACATCTGACGGCCGATAGGTCTGCAGCCGGTGCAGTCGGTCAACAAACCGATCCATAATCCCCCGATCCTCCGTCGGCTTTAACACCGTATGAAACACAAGATCGTACAGAAAAGAAAAAATATTCTGAGAGACATTCTGCGTAAGAATCGGCTGATAGATGAAATGGACTTCTTTCGTCAGGAGATTCACAAATACATAAGAATAATCCAGAACCAAACAGTTAATGTTGAATCCGTTCCTGTCAATTTTCTTTGTAACCTCTACAACCTGCGCGATGATAAGAAAAAAGTCATTGACAGAGATCCCTCCGCCCAGATACCGCATGATCGGGACACCGTCCGGAGCCGAATAGGTAATCCTTCTCCCCTGTACAACTGGTCGCATCAGCCCTCGGATAAGCTTTGACTGGAAAATCTGGAGTTCCCGCTCGTTAATAACCGTCCTACTGTCCAGTTTTGCCCTCACAAATAACTGGTTATCTTTTCTTGTGACCCTGAACTTGCCGCGATTGCCTGCCATTTCCGCCAAATTTCCCCATCTTTTTTTCTCATTATGGACGAATCGGAACTATTTGTCAATATTTTATCCCTTATCAGTTCATATTTTGCAGTAAAACACACCTCTAAAATATGATAAAAGACAAACTATCCCGCGGCACATCCATCCGGCACATTATATAATGAAGGAGGATTTTCTTATGACACCATCTAAGGCAGATCCCGTCCTGATGGGACAGCGAATCAAAGAACAACGGCTGTTGCGCGGCTACTCCAGAGAACAGCTTGCAGAAATGGCGGACATCACGCCCCGCTTCTGCTATGACATCGAGCTCGGCTCCAAAAATATGTCTCTGCACACATTGTGCAAAATTTCCTCCGCCCTCTCCGTCTCCACCGACTACCTTCTCTTCGGCTCCCGCACGGAGGAGGATGAATATGTCCCGATCACTGCGCTGATTGAGACCTGCCCGCCGCGAAAGTTGGAGCAGTTGACGCAGATCGTGTCGCAGTATATCAACGCAGTGCGCGAAACAGAGTCCGATCAATAGTGTATTGTCCAAAATAAAAAAGAATGGTATACTGGTGAAACTCCGTAAGCAGAACAACATAATACGCATTTACGGCAGTTATTTTTCAAAAGAAAGACGAGGAATGAATCTTATGAAACAGTGTATGAACATATCCGGGGCTCCGGCGGCGGTCGGTCCTTATTCCCACGCGGTAAAGGCAGGCGGGTTTCTCTATGTATCCGGTCAGCTCGGCCTCGACCCGGAGACCGGCGTTCTCGCGGAGGGCGTGGAGGCACAGACGCGGCAGAGCCTTGAGAATTTAAAAACGATTGTCGAGGGCTGTGGCTCGAATCTGCGGCAGGTGGTAAAGACCGGCATTTTTCTCGCGGATATCAATGACTTCGGCAAAGTGAATGAGATTTACGCGGAGTATTTCGCGGATGAAAAACCAGCCCGGTCCTGTGTGGAGGTGGCGAACCTTCCGAAAGGCGGGCTGGTCGAAATCGAGCTGATTGCGTCAGCAGACGAATGATTTTCTATTTTTCTTTATCCTGACAGATCAGGGAACGCAGGGCGGCGACTGCGGTGGTGATGGCATCTTCTGTGTCGTGGACCAGAGGATTTTCCATTCCGAGCAGCTCCCGCTCCTGATTTGCCACGGCGAGCAAAACCGTCCCAACACGGACGCCGAGATGTGCCGCCACGGTAAACAGCGCAGCGGATTCCATCTCAGAGGCGAGGCAGCCGAGGCGTTTCCATGCCTCCCATTTCTGCGTCAGTTCATAACTGACCGGCATGACCTCCGGTTCGTGTTCCCCGTAAAAAGAATCCTTGCACTGCACGACGCCGACATGGACAGGATATCCCGCTGCCCGCGCGGCATCCTCCAGTGCGCAGACAATCCGGTGATCCGCGACAGCGGGAAACTCGATCGGCGCATATTCACGGCTGGTTCCCTCCATTCGCACCGCGCCGGTGGCAACAATCAGATCACCGCTTTTTACATCAAGCTGAATTCCGCCGCAGGTGCCGGTCCGGATAAAAGTGTGTGCGCCGCAGAGCACCAGCTCCTGCATTGCGATAGCTGCTGACGGGCCGCCGATTCCGGTGGAGGTTACGCTGACCTTTTCACCGTCCAGCCAGCCGGTATAGGTGGTATATTCCCGTCGGTCGGCCACCAAATGTGCGTCGTCAAAATGGGCGGCAATTTTTTCACATCGTTTGGGATCTCCCGGTAAGATCACATATTTCCCGATATCTCCCTCCCGGATGCCCAGATGATACTGGACGCCGTTTTCCGAATATCTCATGATTTTTCCTCCTTCTTTCCCGTGTAACTATTACCTTTTTTTATCCATCCGGCCAATTTTTGATTTCAAGTTACCATAAAGCCATAGGTAAGTCAATGCCACTAAAAAAACGAACACCCCGAAATCAGTACTTTTCATTTGAATTAATTATGCT
>JAJPYF010000007.1:0-8130 GCA_021205085.1 Clostridiales bacterium
ATATTGTTGATTACCGTCTGGTAATTCACACTGTTTTGGTGGGAATATCAGGGAAATTTGCATAAAATCAAATCATTTTCACAGGAAAAGGAGTGTGCAGGAGATGAGACAAAAACTATATCTGGAGTGTTACGCGGGCATCAGCGGCGATATGACGGTTGCTGCCCTTCTGGATCTCGGGGCGGATGAGGCAAAGCTGAGGGAGGCATTGGACAGTCTGGGACTGGAAGGATATTCGGTGGAGATCAGCCGGGTAAAGAAGAGCGGGCTGGATGTCTGTGATTTTGCGGTGAAGCTCGACGATGCCCATGAAAATCATGACCATGACATGGCATATCTGCACGGACAGAGTGACAGCCCTCTCCATACTCATACGCATGAGCACGGAGAAGGGCACGGCCATGAGCATCCGCATGATCATGAACACGAGCATATACATGACCACAGCCACGAACACGAACATGGTCATGACCACGATCATTACCATGGTCACACGCATTCTCACCGGGGACTGCCGGAGATCGTTGAAATTCTGCAGCGCTCCGCCATGACGCCGCGTGCGAAGGCGACGGCGCTTCGAATCTTTGATATTCTGGCGGAGGCGGAGTCGAAGGCGCACGGCGTTCCGCGGGAGGAAGTGCATTTCCACGAGGTGGGTGCGGTGGACTCTATCGTGGATATTGCGGCAGCGGCGGTCTGTCTGGATGATCTGGGTGTGGAGGATGTCATCGTGCCGGTACTTTACGAGGGGTGCGGTTCCATCCGCTGCCAGCACGGTGTGATTCCGGTGCCGGTGCCTGCCACATTAAATATTGTGTCGGAGCATCACCTGCCGCTGCATCAGACAGGCACGGAGGGAGAATTTGTCACACCGACGGGGGCGGCGATCGCGGCGGCAATCCGCACGGAGGACAGGCTTCCGGAAACATACCATATAGAGCGGATCGGTCTGGGCGGCGGCAAACGCAGCTATGAGCGCCCCAGCATCCTTCGTGCGATGCTGATCACAGCGGATGGGGCGGGGAATTCCTGCCCGGAGGCAGACGGTTCACAGGCGGGTGAAAGCGACAGTGAGAATGCGGACACGATCATAAAGCTGGAGTGTAATGTCGACGACTGCAGTGGGGAAGCGCTGGGTTATACCATGGAGCGGCTGTTTCAGGCGGGTGCCCGCGATGTCCACTATACCCCGGTCTTTATGAAAAAAAACCGGCCGGGCTATATGATAACCGTGATTTGCACGCCGAACCGGAGAGAAACCATGGAGGACATCCTGTTCTCGGAGACGACAACCATCGGCATCCGGCGGCAGACCATGGAGCGCACGGTGCTTGTGCGCCATAATCAGACGGTAGAGACATCCTTGGGGAAAGTTGATGTGAAGGCGACCGAATACAAAGGGCAGACGACATATACGCCCGAATACGAGAGCGCGGCGCGGATTGCTAGAGAGACACAGCGCCCGTACGCCGATGTGTATGAGCAGATCCTGTCGGAAATCCGGACCGGAAAATGAGAGGGATTACAGTTTGTCCACGGTGATACCGTGCTGTTTTAAAAAGAGTGCCGCGAGGCGGTCCCATTCCTGCTCCAGAGACTTATCCGGAGAGAAGGTGCGGTAGGAGATGCCGGTGGTACATACAAGGTTGTCGTTTTTGTAAATCAGATTCAGGAAAAGGCCGGTGATGTCCTCGGCGCCAAAGCTGCTGCCGGATTTTGCGACGGTTTTTTCCTGATCCTGCGGGGCGAGCAGAAACTGGAACCGGAAGGAAGACGGTTTCCGGTTTCCTTTGAGCAGATCCAGACAGATCGGGCGAACCTGCGGCCACGGGATGTAGCGCAGACCGGTCAGGCCGAGCTGTTCTCGCTCCGCATCGGTATAAAAGGAACCCCGAAGGGCGCCGTCAATGACCGTGTCAAAGGCGTGTGAGACGGCGGCCTCCTTCAGAAGAAAATGATCAAACATGTCGCCCTTCAGCATTTGGCTCAGAAGAGTGCCGCTCTCTGTGATTTGCAATGCTACCATAAAAACTCCTGTTCACAAAAGATGATATTTGTGTTATGATTCAGTATGCGATATTTTTATTATAGAAGTATCCCATGAGAAAAGCAATAGCCGGAGAGGTTCAGGAGATTCAGATTTTGTTAATAAAAAGCAAAGCAAAGCTATGCATGGCGGCGCTTCTGGCTGCGGCAGCGGTGACTTTGTCCGGATGTGACGGGCTGGAGGAACAGATATCAGGGTATTTTGAATCTGCGGCCCCGGAGTTGTCAGAATCGCAGCAGTCTGCACCGGAGGAGACGGAGGAGAGCGAACAGCCGGCGGTGGAGAGCGTGTCGGAGGAACGGTATGCCTACCAGACTCTGGATGACGAGGAAAAGGCAGTCTACGATGAGATCGTCTATGCACTGCTGAACCGGGAGGAAGAGAGACAGATTTCCACTACGGATGCCGGGGTGATGAGCCGGGCCTATCAGGCGATCCGTTGCGACTACTGCAATATTTTCTGGCTGGAGCAGCTGGAGTATGTGACGAACAGCAGAGGCGGCGAGGTTGTCTCCATCGAGATCACGCCGGTTTACTCGATGACGGAGGAGAAGCAGGATGTGCTGCAGGCGCAGATCGATGCGGAGGCCGCACGGATGCTGGAGGGTGTTCCCGCCGACGGCAGTGATTTCGACAAGGTTCTCTATGTCTATGAGACACTGATCCGTGAAGTGGACTATGTGGTCGATTCGGAGGACAATCAGAACATTATCAGCGTGCTTGTCAATCATGAGACCATCTGTCAGGGCTATGCCTATGCGACCCAATATCTTTTGGAACAGCTTGGGATTCCGTGTACGACGGTGACCGGAATGGCGAACGGTGAAAAGCACGCGTGGAATCTGGTCTTCATGGACGGGGCGTATTATTATCTCGACACTACATGGGGGAATTCCCGGTATGTGACGCTCAGCGGGGACGAAACGGAGTCTGCCGAAGAGTCGGCATCGGCTGTCGATTATATCAATTATGACTATTTTTGCGTAACGACGGAGATGCTCCTGACGACCCATGAGCCGGATGAGGAGATTTCTCTGCCGGATTGTACGGCAACGGAGGATAATTATTTTATCCATGAGGGGCTGTATATTGATGTATGGGATCCCGACCGGATCGGCGGGATCATTCGTGAGGGATATGAGAGCGGACAGCAGGCGGTGCAGATCCGGTTTGCGAACGCTGAATTATGCGGGGAGGTCATGCGTTTTTTTGTGGAAGAGGGCAGACTGTTCGATTATTGCAGCGGCCTGACATCCGCGCAATACTTTGAAAACGCGGACTCTGCGGTGCTGGTGATCTTGTTCTCGTAAGATACATTTACATGGCTCTGAATCATTACAATACATAAGAGAATGGGTACGTAGTTATGGAAAAAATCAATCTGTCACACAATCTGCTTGGATGCAGGTTTGACAACTGGCTTCGTTTAAAACGGACGAACCCGATCACGAACAAAAAACAGGGGCGGTTTATCACACTTGTGACCTTTGTCCTGGGACTTCCGGCCCTTTTGGAGTGGCTGATTTTTTACATTCCGATTCGCAGGACGCGGGTGAAACAGGGCCCGGTTTATATTGTGGGATACTGGCGTTCCGGCACGACCTTCCTGCAGAATCTTCTGACGAGGGATCCGCAGTACGGGTGGTTTGATCCGGTCAAGACCGTCACATTCAATAACTGCATTCTTCTGAAACACATGATGGAAAAGCTGCAGAAGCGTCTCCTGAAGGGAGCCCGCCCCATGGATAATATGGAGTATGAGCTGAATCTCCCTATGGAGGAGGTGTTCGCCCAGGCGACGATCTCCACACAGGCGATCAGCCATATGCTGGTTTTCCCGGACGGAGGGAAGGGTGCAAAATATATCGAGACAGCCTTTATTGACGAGCAGGATGAGACCCGGCAGCGTGAATGGCGGAAGGCCTATGATTATATTCTGCGGAAGGTGACATGGCTCAGCAAGGGGAAGGCACTCCTTCTGAAAAGCCCGGAAAATACCTGCAGGATCGGGGAGCTGAAGCGCTGCTATCCGAAGGCAAAGTTTATCAATATCTACCGCAATCCGTACAAGGTGATCATGTCCACGGTCAACATGTTCACGAAAGAGATGGAGCTGCTCTGCCTGAATACACCGGCGCCCAGAGAGGTCATCGAGGATATCTCCATCGAGCTTTTCGAGCGCATTTACAGGAAGGCTTTCAAAGAGCTGGATCATCTGCCTCGGGAAGACCGCATTGATATCTGCTATGAGGATTTTTGCAAGGATCCGCTCGGATATGTGAAAATGATTTATGACCGCCTCGAAATCGGAGGATTTGAGGAGGCGAGGCCGTATTTTGAAGAACATCTGGAGAGCCAGAAGAATTATCAGAAAAATGTGTTTACCCTTGAGCCTGCGCTGAGGGACAAGATCAACAGCAGGCTTGGGTTTTATTTTGATCATTACGGGTATGAAATGATCACGGATTAGCAGGAAAAGGAGGTATACGGATGCTTGCTGAGAACAACAATGAGATGATCAGTCTGGAAGAGATGGGTGATCTTCGTTTCAACATGGCTACGCTGGAGCAGGAGTTGATGAAGAATCACGGCATTGATCCGAACTTATATATTGAGTATGATGTGAAGCGGGGCTTGCGTGACTCGTCCGGAAAGGGCGTGCTGACGGGACTGACGGAGATTTCCGATGTCAGTGCCTATGAGCTGGTTCACGGCCGCAACATTCCGGCCGACGGAAAGCTCTACTATCAGGGTATCAACGTGATGGATATCATTGACGGGCTCGGAGACCGCCGGTATGGGTTTGAGGAGACGATTTACCTGCTGATATTCGGAAAGCTGCCGAGCCAGAAAGAGCTGGATGTGTTTTTCCCGGTTATGGCGCAGATGGAGGAGCTGAGCCAGCGGTTTGTCCGTGATGTGGTTATGAAAGCTTCGAACCAGAATATTATGAATGCCATGCAGCGGTGTGTTCTGACTCTGTATTCCTATGACAAAAACCCGGATGATATCACGCCGGGCAATGTGCTGCGCCAGACGATGGAGCTGATTGCGAAGCTTCCGTTGATCGCGATTTTCTCCTATCATTCCTACCGGCATTTCCGGAAGGGAGAGACCCTGTTTATCCGGAATCCGGAACGGCATCTGTCTCTTGCGGAGAATTTTCTCCTGATGCTGCGGCCGAGCGGGAAGTACACGCCGCTCGAGGCAAAGGTGCTGGATGTTGCGCTGATTCTCCACGCGGAGCATGGCGGCGGTAACAACTCCACCTTTACAACGCATGTGGTGACATCCGCCGGCACAGACACCTATTCATCCATCGCTGCGTCCCTGGGATCGCTGAAAGGACCGCGCCACGGCGGCGCAAACCTGAAGGTTCAGCATATGTTTGCGGACATTATGGAGCATATCAGTGATTGGACGAGCGAGGCTGAGGTGGGTGCGTATCTCCAGAAGATTCTGGACAAAGAGGCGTTTGACCATACCGGCCTGATTTACGGCATGGGGCATGCGGTTTATACCCTCTCGGATCCCCGTGAGGTCATCCTGAAGAGATATGCGCAGAAGCTGGCGGAGGAGAAGGGAATGACCGAGGAGTTTGCCCTCTATGATCTGGTGGAGCGGCTTGCAGGTCAGTTGATCATGAAGCAGAGAAACATGCAGAAGAATGTCTGCGCGAACGTGGACTTCTACAGCGGATTTGTCTACAGCATGCTAGGGATCCCGGAGGAGCTGTTCACGCCGATTTTTGCGATCGCGCGTATGCCGGGGTGGAGTGCACACCGGCTGGAGGAGCTGATCAATGCAAGTAAGATTATCCGTCCGGCGTATAAGTATGTCGGGGTGCATGAAGGGTATGTGAATATTGAGGATCGTTAACTTTGCGTTTCATTTTAGTGAGGGAATTCACCCGAAAATGATTTCAACCAGGGCACAAGAAAGTGCCCTTCTTTGAAATATTTCCGTGTGGATTCCCGCTAACGGTGATGGAAATAAAATAGGGTGAAGGAACCCTGATGATAGATACTGAGATCTACATATAATTACAAGGAGGAAAGAATGATGAACGAATATAAGATCAACACGAAGTGTGTGCAGTCGGGTTACCGGCCGGCGAACGGGGAGCCGAGGCAGATCCCGATTATTCAGTCTACGACGTTCCGCTATGATACCAGCGAGGCGATGGGAAAGCTTTTTGATCTGGAAGAGGCCGGATATTTTTATACAAGACTGCAGAATCCGACAAATGATATGGTGGCGGCGAAGATCGCCGACATGGAGGGCGGAACGGCGGGAATGCTGACTTCCTCCGGGCAGGCGGCGAACTTTTTCGCGCTCTTTAATATCTGCGAGTGCGGCAGCCATATCGTGGCGTCTTCCTCGATCTACGGAGGAACGTTCAACCTGCTCTCCGTCACGATGGCGAAGATGGGAATCGAGACGACCTTTGTGTCGCCGGACTGCTCCGAGGAGGAACTGAACGCGGCGTTCCGGGAGAATACCCGTGCAGTCTTCGGGGAGACGATCGCGAACCCCGCGCTGACGGTTCTTGACATTGAGAAGTTTGCGAAGGCGGCGCATGCCCACGGCGTGCCGTTGATTGTGGATAATACATTCCCGACTCCGATATTCTGCCGGCCCATCGAGTGGGGCGCGGATATCGTCACGCACTCTACGACAAAGTATATGGACGGCCACGGGGTGGCAGTCGGCGGAGCCATCGTGGACGGCGGGAAGTTCGACTGGTTTGCCCATGCGGATATGTTTCCGGGACTGACGACGCCGGATGAGTCGTATCACGGCATCACCTTTGCCGAGAAGTTCGGCCAGGGCGGAGCTTTTATCACGAAGTGTACAACAACGCTGATGCGTGATCTGGGCAGCATCCAGTCGCCGCAGAATGCGTTTTATCTGAACCTGGGACTTGAGTCCCTCCATGTGCGCATGCCGCGCCATGTGGAGAATGCCCGTGCGGTCGCGGAGTATCTGCAGGCACAGCCGGAAGTCCTTTCCGTTATCTGCCCGGAGCTTCCGGGGGATGCCTATTATGAGCTGGCACAGAAGTACCTTCCGGACGGAAGCTGCGGCGTGCTCTCCTTTGAGCTGAAGGGCGGACGCCCGGCGGCGGAGAAGTTTATGATGGCGCTGAAGCTGGCGGCGATCGAGACGCATGTGGCGGATGCCCGGACCTGCTGTCTGAACCCGGCCACCTCCACGCACCGGCAGATGACCGATGAGCAGCTTGCCGAGGCCGGAATCCCGGCAGGGATGATCCGCATGTCCTGCGGTCTGGAGGACAAGGAGGATCTCATCGCAGATGTGGCGCAGGCACTGGCGGCGGTTCGCGCGTAGATAAATCATACTAAAATAATGAAAATATCGGAATACCCTCAAATTAAGGGCAGAAATAGCTTGATTTACCCTTAATTTGAGGGTATATTATTTATTAAAAGTAAAAGCAGAGAAAGAGGATGCCGATGAAGCAGAAAACATATATTTTGGCGGAAGCAGTTACAGCTGATGAAATCCGGGCAATACGGAAAAAATTAAATTTAACTCAGGCAGTATTTGCCGATTTCCTTTGTGTCTCGAAAAAAACTGTTGAGAGATGGGAATCAGGAAAAGAAGCGGTATCAGGGCCGATTGTGACCTTGATCAGCCTGCTGCGGGAATATCCGGAGTTTGAGCAGAGAATACGGGTTCCGGAGAAAATATTTCCCCTGCGTCTGTGGTATATGTTTCAAAATCAGGTCTGTACGATCATTGATGTGGATGAGCGTGTGCGGAAGGTGAAAGTATACAATTTTACCAATGATCTGTTGAAACGTGCGTTCGGGAGGGAAGAAGAACCATCGTTTGAGCGGTATGAAGATTTTCTGGAGAGCCGGTGTTTCCCAGCCGGTCGTGATAAGATGAAGATTCAGTTGGAACATCTGGGACTGCCGTTTTATGATCCGATTCTGATTATAGAAAAGACACAGGGGCGTATGGAGGGGGATTTTTTCTGGATACGAATTGAGCGCTGAGGAATTGACGAGCATATTGCGGGGGATGAGGGAGCAATTATCAATTATACTTTCAGG
>JAJPYF010000007.1:8140-8679 GCA_021205085.1 Clostridiales bacterium
GGGTGATGCGAATGGTAGAATTATTTGAAAATGAGAAAATGGGTGAGAACCGCCGGTCCTCAAAAGGAAACCAATTGAAGTGGAAAAGCGGAGATATCTGGTACAAGGCAGATTATACGGGATATGAGGGGCTTGCGGAATACATGGTTTCAGCGCTTCTCTCGTTTTCCGATTTGGAAGAGAAGGAGTATATTGTTTACCGGACAGAAGAAATCCGGTATCGCCAAACAACATATTTGGGATGTTCCAGTGTTAATTTTCTCCCTGCTGACTGCCAGATGGTCACATTGGAGAGGCTGTTTCATGATTGCTATGGAGAGAGCCTGACAAAACGGATTTACAGTTTTGTTGAGATAAATGACAGAGTACAATTTCTTGTCAATCAGACAGAGCGTATGACCGGATTGAGGGATTTCGGGGTGTATATGGTCAAACTGCTCACACTGGATGCGTTGTTTCTCAATGAAGACAGGCATATGCACAATATCGCGGTTCTTCTGGATTCTAAAGGAAAGTTTCATAATTGTCGATTTTTTGAT
>JAJPYF010000124.1 GCA_021205085.1 Clostridiales bacterium
CCATAGAATTCTGCAATAATACAGAATTCGCGCATTGTAAGATAAGCAACAGATTGTTCAAACTGTCTCCGTCTAAAAAGGAATCACTATGGAAAAGAAACTGGATTTAAGGATCATAAAGACCTATCGCGCACTCACGGAATCATTAAAATATTTGCTGACCAGAAAAACACTGAATGAAATTACTGTCAACGAAATCTGCGAGAGAGCTATGGTGCGCCGCACGACCTTCTACAAGCATTTCCGTGATAAATATGAACTGCTCATGTTTGTGGTAAAAGAGATTCTGGAAGACACCGGCCAGAGAGCCCGCGAGAAACAGCTCGCCTCCGGTGAGAAAGGCAGGGAATTTTACTATAATACCCTCTATCTCTTCGAATATTTAGAAGAAAACGAAGTGTTGTTCCGCTCACTGAAAAGCAGCTGTTCCTCCGCCTATGTCCGGGATGCCCTGATCGACAGTATTACAGATGATATCATAGAATATCTGAAAAAAAACGGTCTGCCCGACACGGTTTCGGATATCCGTCTGGAACTCACCTGCCAGTTTCTGATCGGCGCGCTGTTTCAGAGCATCGACTGGTGGCTGAATCACAGGGAAAAGGTTACAAAATATGAAATGGCAGAACAGTTAAACACCTTTGCCACAAACGCAATCAGTGCCCGACCGGTTGACGAATCATTCTGATTCTGCTATGATCCATAGAACAAATAGCACATATTTTCACTGTAGCTGCAAAGGGATAACAGGCAAAAGAAAGAGGGAACTCCATGCTGCAGATTCGCCATGTATCTAAGAAATACCGAACCGGGAAGCTGATTCAGAAGGCACTGGATGATGTGACCCTGAATCTCAGGGACAGTGAGTTTGTGGCGATTCTGGGTCCCAGCGGATCCGGCAAGACGACCCTGCTGAATGTCATCGGCGGTCTGGATCGCTATGACAGCGGCGATCTGATCATCAACGGCATCTCCACGGAGGAATATCAGGACCGGGACTGGGATTCCTACCGGAACCATACCATCGGCTTTGTCTTCCAGAGCTACAACCTGATCCCGCACCAGACGATTCTGTCGAATGTAGAGCTGGCTCTCACGATCTCCGGCATCAGCCGGAAACAGCGCAGGAAACGCGCGATGGACGCGCTGGCGCAGGTGGGTCTTGCAGATCAGGCCGAAAAACGGCCGGCACAGCTTTCCGGCGGCCAGATGCAGCGGGTGGCAATCGCCCGTGCGCTGGTCAACAGTCCGGACATCCTGCTGGCAGACGAGCCGACCGGCGCCCTCGACAGTGACACCAGCCTGCAGGTCATGGATCTGTTAAAGGATGTCGCAAAGAGCCGTCTGGTCGTGATGGTGACACACAATCCGGAGCTGGCCGAACAGTATGCCACCCGGATCGTCCGCTTAAAGGACGGCAAAATCTGCGCCGATTCCGACCCCTGTGAACCGGAAGTGAAAAACACAGACCAGCCGTTCATTCATACCAATATGGGTCGCTCCTCCATGTCCTTAGGAACCGCCGTTACCCTGAGTTTTAACAATTTACGGACAAAAAAGGCACGGACGATGCTGACCGCCTTTGCGGGATCGATCGGCATCATCGGCATCGCCCTGATTCTGGCGATTTCCTCCGGAGTAAACGCCTATGTCAATGTGCTGGAAGCACAGATGGCCACGGAGTATCCGCTGGAGATCGAGCAGGCCTACTACGATGTCTCGGCCTATGTCTCCGCCAGAAGCGGCAGCTCCTCACTCCTCGGCACCGACAGCAACGGATCTGACACGGGTTTCGGAGAAACCGGCCTCTCCGCCGCCGACACCGTCGATATCACCGCGCTGATCTACAATATCTTTTCGGGGCAGGCGTCGAATGACCTTGCCTCGCTCAAAGAGTATCTGGAAAGCGGTGACAGCGGGATCGAGGATCTGGTTCTGGATATCGAATATGATTACGGCATCACTCCGCAGATTTATCAGGACAACACGGAGGATGTGGTGCAGGTCCACCCGGATCACTTCTTTGATGTGCTCGGTTTCGGTTCTACTACGAGCGCGAATTCCATCATGTCATCCATCGTGGATACCGATGTCTTTGCCCCACTTCCGGATTCGGAGGATTTATACAAGGACAGCTATACTGTTCTGGCCGGGCGGTGGCCCGAGAGCTGGAATGAGTGTGTCATGGTGACGGATTCCGAGGGCGGAACCACCGACCTCGCGCTGTATGTCATGGGCTTTGAGGACACGGCCGATCTGAATACCATGATCTCCCAGTTTATCAGCGGAGACACTGTGGAACAGCCGGAGATCACCGGCACCTACTCTTACAACGATTTCCTCGGCGTGACCTTCAAGGTGGTCAACAGTACGGATTTTTATTCATATGACAGCCAATACCAGATCTGGGCTGACAAATCGGATGACGAAGCGTATGTTCAGAATCTGGTGAACAATGGAGAAACGCTGACCATCGTCGGCGTTGTGACGGTAAACGAAGACGCGGCCAGTGAAATCCTGGATCACGGCATCAATTATCTGCCTTCCCTGATCGAGCACCTTGCAAAAGAGGCGGCAGAAAGCGAGATTGTGCAGCAGCAGCTCGCAAATCCGGAGATCAATGTTTTTACAAATAAACCATTTGGCGAGGAGGAGGACGACGACAGCTTTGACCTGAATTCCCTGTTTGATGTGGATGAAGAGCTTTTCCGGGATGTGATCACCGTCGATGAGAGTGCTCTGGAGGATCTGTTCGGCAGCTTTTCCTCCGGCCTGTCTGACTCTCTGGGATCCGGCAGCGGCTCATCGATTGATTTGTCCGATATGGTGGATTTAAGCTCCATTGAGCTGGAGCTTCCGGATGAGGACGATATCAGCCTGTCGGAGTTGCTCAGCGGGATTGAAATCACGGCTTCCGGTGAGGACATGAGTCAGATCGCTTCGGAGCTGCTGGATGGCTACCAATCCTATGTGTCCGGAAACAGCCAGGCGGATGTGACGCAGCTTGGCGACGCGTTTTTGGCTTACCTGCAAACCGACGCCGCGCAGAACATCCTGATGGAACATATGCTGGAGATCATAGAGGCCAACGGCGGGCTGCAGGTCTCCACTGCGCAATTGCAGTCACTGATCACGGATGTGATGACGGACTTCCAGTCCTATGCCTCCGAACAGGGCTATACGGATATCTCGCAGATGGACGCGTATCTGAACGAATACCTCGCGACAAGCCGCGCACAGGATATCCTGAACACATGGGCAGCGTCAAACCTGCAGTTTGACCTGTCCGGCATGACGATCTCAGAGGAGCAGCTCAGCAGCCTGACATCCGATCTTGTCAGCGGCTACCGGACCTATGCGGCATCGAACAGCTCTGTTCCGGATCCCGCTCAGATCAGCGATTATTTTATAGAATATCTCGGTACAGACGAGGCACAGCAAATTCTGACAGACGGATTGGAAAACATGATCGATACGGAAAGTCTGGAAAGTCAGATCTCATCTGCCCTCCGGAATTATATGAATGAGGCGGCCGCATCGGTCATGGAGAGTGTCTCCGAACAGTTAGAATCCCAAATCTCTCAGGCTGCGGGGCAGATCTCCGCACAGATCAGCGCAGAGATTCAGAAGCAGCTCTCCGCGAACATGGGGCAGATGGAAACCATACTGGCGGATGCGATCAGCGTCGACACAGAGGCGCTGGTGAATGCCTTTACCGTTGACATGGATATCGCTGACTTATCCGATATCCTGACCTCCCTTTTGTCCTCCGGCACGACGACCTATGAGGACAATCTGGAATCGCTGGGCTACACGGATTTCTCCTCTCCGGACAGCATCAGCATCTATCCGAAAGATTTTGAATGCAAGGACGCAGTGATTGAAATACTGAACGACTATAATGACCGGATGGCCGCGGAGGGCGAGGATGACAAGGTCATTACCTTCTCGGATTCCGTGGGCAGCCTGATGTCCATGGTCACCCAGATTGTGAACATCCTGAGCTATGTGCTGATTGCTTTCGTGGCAATCTCCCTTGTGGTCTCCTCCATCATGATCGGTGTGATCACCTACATCAGCGTATTGGAGCGGAAACAGGAAATCGGGATATTGCGCGCCATCGGCGCCTCGCGCCGCAACATTACGCAGGTATTTAACGCGGAAACCGGAATCATCGGGCTCGCCGCGGGACTTCTGGGCATCGTTCTGACCGTGATCCTGATCCAGCCGATCAACCGGCTGATACACAGCTACTCCGGCATCACGGAGCTGACCGCGCACCTGCCGCTGCGGTACGCGGTTCTGTTGATTGTCCTCAGCATCGCGCTGACGCTGCTCGCCGGAACGCTGCCCTCCCGAAAAGCGGCCAAGAGCAACCCCGTGGAGGCGCTGCGGACGGAATAGGCCGGAAAAATCCGTAAAACAGCCTTACGCCAGCGACCCCATCGGATCCCACGGTTCAAGCACAATCGGCTCTCCTGCATACGCGCGAAGCGCTTCTTCAGACAGATATTTCCGGTTGACGACAACCTGATAGTTGTACTCATCAAACCACTCGTCTGTCATGAGGAAGAATCCTTTCTCACCGCTCTCGTCTCCCCAACTGTTCTCCACCCGCCAGCGGATCGGTTTCTCCTCCTCGTCCAGATCAACGCCCTGAAACACCATGGCGTGCGTCATCAGGCTCTGCCCGTAATCGAGGCGCTCGCCTTTCGTCATCGGGAATGTTGTGTCAAACAGGTCTCCCAGCTTATAGATATCGAGATCCATGATTCCCTCGTCTCTCGCCGAGCGCTTGCCGACATCGCAGCCGAACCAGACAGGCTCTCCATCCTTCAGTTGGGCGATCGCCGCCTTCTTCAACTCATCCGACGGAAGATTTACATATTTAACCGGCTGTCCCTCAACCACATTCCCGAGATAAGCGACCGTGTAGCTGCGGTAAAAAGGCTTTGTTTTCGTCGGCGCGTTAATCAGGCTTATGTAATCGGAGAGCTCCATATCCACATATTTCTCATAAAAATCTTTCGGCGTCAGATTCGCATCGCGGTGGAAATGCTTGTCCTTATCACGATACTCAAAATCGAAGGTTTTCGGCGGCTCGCCGAGGCAGATGCAAAGCATGCGGTAGACGGTCGACATCATCTCATCCTTCTTCGCACGCAGCCCTTCCATTGCAGCGCCGTTTTCATAAGCCGTCCGCAGCTCACACGCGTAACCGCGAAGCTTCTCCGTCAGATAGCCGCCCATCTCACGGGAAGCGGACGAGGACTTTGTCTCCGGCATGGCAGCCTTTGGAACCACGCCATATTTTGAGACGATATTCGCAATCATATCCCACTGGCCGCCGTCCTGCACCGGCGCCGTCAAAAGATGCGCAATGAGACGGGAATCCGTCGGCTCGTCCAGTGTTTTTAAAATGCTCTCCAGAAAATAATTTGCCTTTTCCAGCTTGTCGTAGAAAAACGTGAAATTCTGGGAGAGCTCGAAATTCTCCAGATTCAGCTTCTTCATCACCTGAAACCGCATGCAATTCAAAGCGGCAAACATCCAGCAGCGTCCGCTCTGCTTCTGATTCGTGACCTTCCCCTGATCCAGATGAACGGAATAAACCGGCGTATCCCGGCGGACTGCCTCATAATTCTTCGCGGAGGCATTGACTCCGTTTGCAATCACCGCATTCATTGCGACGGCATGAACCGGTGCGGCATAAAAGCTCTCGCTGTACGCGTTCAGATTTTCCTGTGAAATGTTTGTATCCATACTCTTCTGTTCCTCCTCTATCTGTAACTCTTCTGTTCTTAACCAGCGTAAAAATCCAGGCAACCCTCTATATAGCGCCCGACGGTTTCATCATCCGCCCGGAAGACTTCATGCTTCGTGTCGGGAATACATTCAATGCGGGCAGATGCCGGTACCGATGCGGCAAGCTTCCTTACAAACAGCTCCTGCTGCTCCTTGGAGACAAAGGTTTCCTCCGCTGCCTGAATCAGCAAAACCGGCGCCTCTATCCGCTTCCACGCATCCCGCATGAGAAAACGGTTTAAGCGGATGGCTTCGCGCAGCCATCCGTAGGACGCCGCGCATGTCTGATAAAGCGGCTCCGCATCGGTTTTATTTTTATACCATGCCCATCTGCCATACGATGTGGCGCAGCTTTCCCCGAATGTTTCCGTGCCGTCATAGGCGTGCTGGCCGACGACATAGCTTTTCTCCCTGCCGAGCACGCACATGACAAAAACGATCATCTTCGCCACAGCCCATGGCACACCGCCCGTACTGGGACGTATCATGGGTGATGTGAGAAAAACCCTGCGAAACAGCCGGGGCTCCTGTGCAGCGAGTGCCGCGCCAATCCCGCCGCCCATGGAATGGGCAAAGAGAAAGAGCGGCAGCTCCGGGGTCTGTTTCCAATGGTTCTTTGCAGCTTTCGCGGCAAAGCTTAAGTCATCCACATACCGCTGCCAACTGTCCGTATACGCGAGAGAAACATCCCCTTCAACAAGACGGTAGGTACGCCCATGACCGCAGTGCTCCGGAATGCAGACATGATACCCCGCCTTTAAAAAATAATAGATGATTTCAAAGTATTTGTCTGCCGTCTCGGCGAACCCGTGTGAAATGAGGATGATGCCCCGTGCGTCCGCATCCTGCCCGTTTGCCGTTTCCGCCGGGGAACGGCCTCCCGCTGTGTAAAACGCGCAGTAAATCTGCCGTCCGGCTTCCCGCGAGAGGAAGCATTCCTCCCGGCGGGGAAGTATATACGGGAGCACACACTCTTCCATAAACTGACTGTAGTTCTCCTCCGTCTTGATTGCATCCGATTTCATATCATTTCCATATCCATCATTATTCTTCATCATATTCTCCGTAAATCGTGTGGACAATCAGGCTTTGCCCGTTCCCCGTCTCGCGCGTATCTCACCCGCAAGCGCCTCTACCTTATCATCCGTAAGCTGATAATGCTTATAGAACAGCCACACCGCGATGAAAAGCATCGCAATCGGGAAGAGGGTCATGGTCATGCGAAGACCGGCGACAGATGACGCGGCCGCTGTGGCGACGGATGTTGCGTCCGTATCGGAGCTCAGATTGCACACAGAGAGACATATCGAAGCGACCATCGCAGCAACGCCGGATGCCAGCTTGACGACAAATGTCTGCATGGAGAAAATCACGCTCTCATCCCGGCGGTTATTTTTGACTTCGCCGTAATCCACCGTATTGGCCAGAAAAATGGTCGTGAGTACGGTCAGCATCCCGCTCGCCGCAAAAATCAGGAACCCCGGAATAAACAGCACAAAAACATTCGACATACTCGTGAAGGCCAGCACAAGCAGGACGGCATAGCCGACCACCGCCATCCCGAAACTGATATAGAAAATACGGATGGTATTAAAAAACTTCCGAAGCAGCGGGAAAAACAGCATCATCGAGAGAATCTGCATCGCGCCGCCAAACGTGTTAAACAGCGTATAGGAGCTGTACCAGAACTCTCCGCCAAAATCGTATTTAAAGAAATAAATCACGAGATTCGACGTTATATAGACCGCACAGTTGATGAGGACAATCGTAAGGACAACCGTCATCGCCTGGTCATTCTGAATCAATGCGCGGAACATCTGCCGGACAGACGGGGATTCGACATCCACTGTGGATTTTTCCTTGATATTCATGCAGGTACAGCCGATAAACAGGACAAACAGGATTGCGATAATCAGCGCAAACCGTTTAAATCCGACACGCTCATCCCCGCTGCCGAGAGCCATGACGCTCATCATTGTGACGATGGTTATCAGGGCGGAACCCACACCGGCAGCGCTTCTGGCAAGCGTCGTCAGATTTTCACGCTCCTTGCCGCCCTCCGTGAACGCCGGAATCATGGACCAGTACGGAATATCCATAATCGTGTAAGTCATGCCCCAGAGAATATAGGTAATTGCGGCGTATGCCACGAGTCCGGAGGCATCGAGTGCGGGCGGCGCGGAAAACATCAGAACGAGAATGACCGCGTTCAGCAGCGTGCCGATCAGAAGCCACGGACGGAACTTCCCGAACCTTGTCTTTGTCTTTGCCACGATCACACCCATGATCGGGTCATTGAACGCGTCAAACACACGCGCAACCATCAGAATTATGCCCATGGCAATCGCGTTCACACCGCAGATATCCTGATAGTAATACAGGACATAGCTGGCTGAGAGCATATACACCATGTCCTTCCCCACAGCGCCGAGGCCGTAGGATGCCTTTTCCTTCATGGAAAGTTTCATTGGAAAATACCTCCGCAAAATTTTTTCATTGTAATATAAACACTTCCGTTTCTCTAATTATAACAACCTGAAACCGCAACTTCAATCTATACCTTGCCGTTATGGATTACATCTGCCGCACGGATCATATCCCTGATTGATCAGATCATCCCGGCTGCCGGTATATTCCTGTTTGTTACTTTCTTTCATCTGATCCACACTGGAACATGACGGGTAATGGAATTTTTTCGTGTTGGTATTTAAAATATATGTCGTTTCGGTATCTGCTTTTTCTGTTGGTTCCGACCAACTGTCGCCTGTGGCGTAATCGATACCGATTCCCGGCTGCA
>JAJPYF010000016.1 GCA_021205085.1 Clostridiales bacterium
ATTCGCCTCGTTGTCTCTCGCGATCGGCAGAAACTCTGTGTCTGTCACCCACCACGGGCAGACCGCCGTCACCACGATACCGCGGGGCAGCAGCTCCATGCGCAGGGAACGGGTGTAGCTGTACAGGAAGGCTTTGCTTGCGGCATACAGGTTTAGCTGCGGCACCGGCTGGAAGGACGAGGTGGAGCAAAGCTGCATAATCCGGTCGCCCGCCCGCATATGGGGCAGAACCGCCAGCGTCGTGTCCACGGCCGCCTTACAGTTCAGGTCGATCATATGGTCCGAATCGTACCGCGTTACCTCCTCATAATCGCCAATCTTTCCATAGCCCGCACAGTTGACAAAGAGGCCGACCTGCACCTCTTCCCGCAGTAACTCCTCCAGCTTTGTGATGTTTTCAGCCTCGGTCAGATCCATCGGGACGACCTTCGCCGGATGCGAAAGCTGCCGGGCAACCTCTTCCAGACGCTCCCGCCGCCGCGCCACAAGCCAGATCTCGTCGATGTTTTTCTCCTGCTCGTCAATCTGCCGGGCGAAAACGCTGCCCATTCCGCTGGAAGCGCCGGTAATCAATGCAATTCTCATACGCCGTCCCCTCCCTTCGAATCCCGCGAAGTCCCGCCGCCGTCCGCTGACCTTCTCTTTCTGCGGTACACAAACAGCTCCGCCGCAAAAAGAACCAACCCGACGAGAAAACACGCCGCAACCACGGTTCCCGCGAGGGAAGTCAGAAATCTCCATATCACTTCAATCATGTCACACACATTTTCCATCCTGACGATTCCTCTTTTCCTACTGCAA
The DNA here is from genome assembly GCA_021205085.1 of Clostridiales bacterium. Lineage (GTDB taxonomy): Bacteria > Bacillota > Clostridia > Lachnospirales > Lachnospiraceae > Eubacterium_I. The sequence goes on from JAJPYF010000016.1 coordinate 802, forward strand.
ACAACTCACTCTATCTTATGCAACCATGCAATTTCTCCATCACCCGCAGAGATTCTTTTTCAGAAACTCCACTGCATAATCCAGCCTCTGCTGATTGTAGGAAAGCGTTGCAAAATCATGATCCGCGCCCTCCACCGGCCGGAGCACGCACTGTCCGCCCAGCATTTCCTGCAGGCGCACGGAATAGGAAAAATCCACCGACATGTCCGATGTCCCGTGGACAATCTGAACCGGCCCGGCGTACTTTTTCATCGCTTCCCAGACATTGACTGTTTTCGCATCCTCCACATAGATCCGGCCCAGCTTTGTTCCCCTGAAATCAATATACCCGTTTTCTTCGATATTATCCAGAGAAACGCCCAGCATCTCGCTGCCGTGAGCCATATCCGGAATGCACAGTGCCGGTGCCCACAGGCTCAGCGCCTGAATCTGATCCGGCACGGCCGCAGCCGCCAGACAGGAAACCAGGCCGCCCTGACTCATCCCGTGCAGCGCCACCCTCGACAGATCCGCATACTCCAGTGTCCGTACATATTCCAACAGCGCAAACACATCCGCCACTTCCGTCAGAACCGACATCTCCTCAAACGCACCGTCGCTCTCCCCGCTGCCCATAAAATCAAAGCAGATTGCCGCGATTCCCTCCTCGCAGAGTCTCCGGGCCAGCCGCGTGTGAATAAACAGCGTCTCATTTCGGTTTGCCGTAAACCCGTGGCAGATCACGGTCAGCGGCACCTTGTGCTTCGCAGACGCGCCCTCCGGAATGTATGCCATCCCGCGAAGCGTGTAGGTTCCCCTGTTAAATTCTATGTATTTCTGCATGCGCTGCGCCTCCTTTTTCAAAACAAGAAAACACCTGTCGTCACATATCTCACAATCACAACCACAAGAAACACCTGCGCGGCCAGTATCGCCGGCATCCCGACCACAAACTTCGCGTGCCGCGTCTTGTGGCGGAACACATACATCCCCGCCAGACTTCCGATGCTGCCGCCAATCGCGGCCTGCACAAACAGCCTCGCCTCCGGAATCCGCCATTTTCCCCTTCTGGCCTTCCGCTTATCGAGTCCCATGGAGAAAAATCCAACGAGGTTGATCACGATCAGATAACCGATCCCTATGATTTTCCAAACCATTCCGCAACGCCTCCGGATATATGAGGAAAAGCCCGGCTTTTTCAAGCCGGGCCAGCTTCCCGTTTATTTCTTCTTTTTCTTCTTTGACGGTTTCGGCTGCTCGGCCTCCGCCTTCACGGTCTGTTTTTTCAGAGACCGGTTTTTCATCATATACCAGATAGCGCCGGTCAGGAAGACAGACGAGTACGCGCCGCAGACCACGCCGACCATCAGCGGGCCGGTGAACTCCCGGATGGAAGACACGCCGAGAACGAAGATCATCAGAACCATGATGAAGGTCGTCAGGGATGTATTGATGCTTCGGGACAGCGTCTGCGTGATACTGTTGTTAACCACCAGCTTCAGATCCGTATTCCGATTGCCCTCCTCCAGGGCCAGGTTCTCACGGATACGGTCAAAGATGACGATGGTGGCGTTGATCGAGTAACCGACCAGCGTCAGCATGCAGGCGATGAAGGTCGTACCCACGCTCGTCCGCGACAGCGCATAAAACGCCAGCACGATGAGGACATCGTGAAGCAGTGCGATGACCGCGCTGCCCGCAAAGCGGATATCCTTAAACCGGAACCAGATATAAATCAGCATGCAAATCGTCGCGATGATCACCGCCCAGATGGCATCGGAGCGCATCTCGCTGCTGATCGTGGAGCTGATATTCTGGGACTCGGAGACGTCATCCTCCGTCACGCCGAAATTCTCACCGAGAATGTCGATCATCTCCTGCCGCTCATCCAGCGTCAGGGTGCGGGTCTTAAACACAACATCCGTGCTGTCCGCCACCTTCTGGGTCTGGATGTTGCTGTCTCCGGTAACCTCTTCAATATAAGGAACAATCTCCTCGTCGATCTCCTCGATCGTGTAATCCGTGTCAAACGTGACCGTCGTCGAGGTGCCGCCCATGAACTCCAGGCTGAAGTTCAGCGCATTGTCTCCGCCTGCCTTGTAAACGCCCATGCCAACAAAACCGGCCGCAATGACCGCGACGGAAATGCCGATGCAGAGGAAACGCTTGCCGAGGAAATTGATCGGAGCTCTCTGCTTTTTCTCCCCGTAGAATTTCTTATCCTTAAAGCCCATCCCGTACAGTGACTTCAGCAGCCAACGGGTGATGACCAGCGCGGTAAACATTGAGAAAATGATACCGAGCGCCAGAGTCGTCGCGAATCCGCGGATGGAACCGGAGCCGCGCAGATAGAGGACGACCGCCGCGATCAGCGTCGTGATGTTGCCGTCCAGAATCGCGGAAAACGCCTTTTTAAATCCCTCCGTGATGGAGGTGCCGACTGACTTGCCCGCGCCGATTTCTTCCTTGATACGGGCAAATATAATCACGTTCGCGTCCACGGCCATACCGATCGACAGGATGATGCCCGCGATGCCGGCCAGTGTCAGCGTGATATGATACAGATGAAGGACCGACAAAAGGATGCCGGTGTAAATCAGCAGCGCGATGGATGCCGCCAGACCCGGAATCCGGTAAAAGATCAGCATAAACACAATGATGATCAGGATACCGATCATGGCCGCGAGAATGCTGGAACTCAGCGCCTGAGAGCCGAGCTTCGCGCCGACGACCTCAGACTGCAGCTCCTCCAGCTCCAGTGTCAGGGAACCGCTGCGGATCTGCGTCGCCAGAATCTCCGCCTCCTCGTAGGTATCCATGCCGGTGATCTCCGCCACGCCGTTGGAGATCACGGAGTTTACCAGCGGATAGGTGATGCACTCGCCGTCATAGTAGATCGGCAGGTAATCATTCAGGTAGGTCGCCGTATATTCTGCAAAAATCTCCGCGCCCTCATCATTGAGCGTCAATTCCACACAGTAGGATGTGGAACCGGTCGTGCTGTCCGTGACCGTGCCTGCCTGTGCGTCCACGACATAATCGCCGGTCATATAAACCTCGCCGTCCGTCGTCTGGAACTCCAGTGTACCCGGATTGCCGAGCTCCTCCAGAATCTCATTGGCGTCCGTCACGCCGGGAATCTCCACCGTGATCCGGTTGTCGCCGACCTGATAGACCTCCGCCTCCGTGCTGTATGCGCTGACACGCTGCTCCAGCTGATAGACCGTGTCCGACATATCCTCCGAGGACGGTGTCTCGTCTCCCACAACCTGATAGGTAATGCTGACACCACCGGCCAGATCCAGTCCCAGCTTGATGCCGGCCTCGCTGTCCTTCGCTACCGTGCCCTTCACAACGCCGTAGGTGTAATACCCGAGAAGCGCCGTAATCGCTGCCAGTATGACAAAGACTACGATTGACTTTCTTTTCTTCATTGCGATTTCCCTCCAAACTTAATCGGCTGTCGCCGCTTTTATCATGATTGCGCACTCGATCCGTTTCTTCTGGAGCGCGCAGCCGATATCATATGCATCGTTGATATTCCCGTGGAAATGGTAGGAGTTTGCCGCGCATCCGCCGCTGCAGTAAAACCGTGCGAAACAGTCCCTGCATTTTTCCTTCGCGTAGACATTGCAGCTCTTAAACTCGTCCCGGATGTCCGTCCGCGTTACGCCGTCCCAGACATTCCCCATGAGAAAATCCTCATTCCCCACAAACTGGTGACAGGGGTACAGATCCCCCCACGGCGTCACCGCCAGGTACTCCGTGCCGGAACCGCAGCCGGACAGGCGCTTTGCCACGCACGGGCCTCCCTCCAGATCAATCATAAAATGGAAGAAGTTAAACTCCCGCCCCCCGGCTTTGCGCCGAACCATCTCGGCCGCCAGCTTGTCATACTCCGCAAAAAGCTGCGGCAGATCCTCCTCGCGGAGCGCATAGGCCTCCGAGTCCTCCGCAACCACCGGTTCAACGGAAATCTGCTGAAATCCCAGATCCGCCAGATGAAGCACATCCTCGGAAAAATCCAGATTATAGTGGGTATAGGTCCCCCTGACATAATACTTTTCCTGATGCCTGCTCTCGGCAAACTTCCGGAACTTCGGAACGATCAGGTCATAGCTGCCCTGCCCCTTCCGGAACGGCCGCATATGGTCGTTGACTTCCTTGCGCCCGTCGATGCTCAAAACCACATTCCCCATCTCGCGGTTGGCAAACTCCATGATCTCGTCATTTAAGAGCACGCCGTTTGTCGTCAGGGTGAAACGGAAATTCTTGTCGTGAAGCTTCTCCTGCTCCCGGCCGTAGGCCACAAGCTCCTTCACCACATTCCAGTTCATCAGGGGCTCCCCGCCGAAGAAATCGACCTCCAGATTGCGCCGGTTCCCGGAATTCTCAATAAGAAAATCCAGTGCCCGCTTCCCGACCTCAAAGCTCATCAGCTCCCGTCGGCCGTGATACTCCCCCTCCTCCGCGAAACAGTAGCGGCAGGCGAGATTGCAGTCATGGGCAATATGCAGACAAAGAGCCTTGACCACCGTCGGCCGGCTCTTGAAATCCGTGATGTAATCCTCGTACTCATCCTCCGTAAAAAGCAGGCCGTCCGCGGCAAGCTGCGCCACCTCGTCATAGGCCTCCGCCAGCTCCTCCGGCGGATAGGCGGCAGAAAGCTGTCCTACGATCTCCTCCTTGCTGTGCCCCTCATAGAGCGCGATGATCTCGTAGGTCGCATCGTCCACCACATGCACCGCACCGCTGTTTACATCGAGAACGATATTGTAGCCATTATTTTTATACTGGTGAATCATGAAACTTCCTTCATAAAATACATTACGCGGTAAAATTCAGAATAACAGTACAAAGACCGCATGCGTTGCGGCATACGGCCTCGTGTAGTGTCTTCATGTCATAATCACAAATCTATAGGCAGCTTATTTATGCTCGCAGCTCTGGTTGCCGGCGGTGCAGGATGTCTTGCACGCGGACTGGCAGGAAGTCTGGCACTCGCCGCAGCCGCCCTTTTTGACTGTGTTCTGTAATTTCTTTGTGTTTAATGTCTTTACATGCTTCATAACAAAAACTCCTCTCCGGAAAATGATAGGCTTTACAGAGTATAGCACAGTTCATTTTGAAACGCAAGGGCAACTTACGCCCAGTTCAGAATCATCACGCCCCATGTCAGCCCTGCGCCGAACCCCGCAAGAACCACCTTGTCACCGGACTTTAGCAGTCCCTTGCGGTTCACCTCATCCAGAAGAATCGGCACACTGCCGCCCGAGGTATTCCCGACATGGTCGAGGTTCATCGGCACCTTGTCGATGGAAATCTTCAGCCGCTTCGCGATGGACTCATTGATCCGAGCGTTGGCCTGATGAAGAAGATACCAGTCGATGTCGTCCGCCGTCAGCTCCGCCTTCGCCAGTGTCTCCCGGATCGCCTCCGGAATCTTTTTCACCGCGAACTTGAAGACCTCGCCGCCGTCCATGAAAAGATAATCCGTAGGCTTCTGCTCCGTGACAAAGGGGTTGTAGTTCTCACGGCTCTTCACATAGATCGTGCCGCCCTTGCTCCCGTCGCTGCCCAGCGTCGCGCCCAGAACGCCGCCCTCCGCCGCGCGCGCCACAACTGCCCCGGCGCCGTCCGCAAACAGCACGCAGGTGCTACGGTCCTTCCAGTCCACGATGCGGGAGAGCGTCTCCGCGCCGATGACCAGCGCCGTCCGGCTCATGCCGGCCTGCATCATGGAATCCACCACATTCATGGAGAAAACAAACCCCGCGCAGGCCGCGTTCAGGTCGAAAGCCGTCGCGTTCACCGCGCCGATCTCGTTCTGCACGAGGCAGGCTGTGCTCGGAACCAGCGTGTCCGCGGTACAGGTCGCCACAATGATCAGGTCGATCTCCTCCGCCGTGACCTTCGCCATCTCCATAGCGCGCCGCGCCGCCTCCGTAGACAGGGAGACCGTCGTCTCCTGCACCGAGATATGCCTCTGCCGAATGCCTGTCCGGCTGCTGATCCACTCATCGCTCGTGTCGACAATGGTGGACAGGAAATCATTTGTCACTGTTTTCTCCGGCAGACAACTTCCGGTTCCGATAATCTGTGCTCTCATACTGGCCTCCGCTCTTATATACTCTTATATAAAATCATTTGATAGTCAAAGCATTACTTTCAAAGTATAAAAGAAGCACCGGTATTTGTCAACTTAAAGTGTTCGGAGCGGGGCGTTTTTATTTCAACATAAACTGCGCGAGATCCTTCCGCTGCGGGATGCCGAGCTGCCGCAGAACCGAGGAGATGTGCATTTTGACTGTGTTCGTCGAGATACCCAAATGTGCGCCGATCTCCTTATTCGACCACCCTCTGGCCGCCAGCATGGCGATGGTGAATTCCATGGTCGTCAGGTCATCCGCCACATGATGTCCGGTATCCGGATTGTGAATCTTGCGCCATCCGGCGGAAAAACTGTAGGTGATCGCAATGATCCGCTTGAAATCATCGGGATAATCCTTGCGCAGAACCGCCTCCAGCATCCCGCCCAGCAGGCCGTGATGCTCCCCGAATGGCTCAATCATGTCATCCGGCTGCGCGATTTTCCACGCCTCCAGAAGATGCGCTCTCGCCCGCTTGCTCTGCTTGAGGTTGATATATCCCATGGTGGAGACGAGATGAAGATAAATGGCGGGAATCGGATACAGCGTGCTTTCCAGCGCAAGCGCGGTCTCCGAAATGCCGATGCAGACATCGTACTTCCCGTCCAGATAGGCGCGGTGCGCCTGCATGTACAGCGCGAACAGGCGGAACCCCGGCGGCAGTGAGGGAAGAAAATCCCGAATCGAGCCGAGGCTTTCCGGCACCGGCAGGTGAAGAAGCACCGATGCGCCGATAGCGACGCACATGGCATAGGCGCGATAAATCGCAGGCGTATTTTCATCCATCGCCCTGACCGTCGCCTTCACCTGCGCCATCGCCTGTCTCGTCCGCGGAATCCGGTCGAGGGCCAGGTTCGCATAGGCGTAGAGCCAACAGGCAGAAAGGCGGAGCGCCAGATCCGTATGGGTCAGGTATTCCTCGACAATATCCGAAGCCTTTTCCGAGCGGCCGCTGAAATAGTAATACTCCGCGAGTGCAATGTTGCGGGTGTCTGCGTCCTCCATCTTTACAATAGACTCCATCGCCGCGCCCGGCGACCATGGGGTATTTAAGAGCGGCATCGCCACGCGAAGACCACCCTTCGACCCGGCAACGGGTGCCGCGGCGTCCGCCCGTGCGGCACTCCCGCCCGCAAATTCCGTCAGGATCATTCTCTCCGCTTTATCAAAAACCCCTTCTGCAGCTGTCCGTTTTTTATCCGCAGCCGATCCTGTCTTCCCAACCGTCCGTCTCCTGTCCGCGGGCTTTTCGGCATCCGACGGAATTGCCCATGCGCCGCCAAACTTGACCGCGCCATCGATGCGCCCCTCGGTACAATAGCGCTGCGCATACCGTTGTGAGATTCCCCATTTTTCCGCCGCTTCCCTGACCGACATGTATTCCATTTCATTGCCTCCGCAATCCGTCCACTTACTGTGCGGAATTCCGCACAATGCTATTATACACCCTGCAAAATGTTTTTCAAGATTTTCATTATTTTATTGATTAATCCTGCATAGCAAAAAGCCGTGCCACGGGAAAGCTTCTGTCAGCAAACCGTACCACGGCCTTTTCTTTTGCAAAAGTATCCGATCTTATGCATCCCAGCCGATGACTTTCTGCTC
>JAJPYF010000102.1:0-31585 GCA_021205085.1 Clostridiales bacterium
ATGGTTGGCTGTGGACAGTTTTTGTTGAAATTCATATTCCCTTTTTGGAATATAAACTGATTTTTTTATAATGATGTGCCGAAACGGGAACAATAACTTCGGAAGTACTCTATTTACTGGATTGGCTGGAGAAATAAGATAGGGTACTATCTCCAAACGAATGAGACCCTTCAGATATATCGCAGGATCTCCACCCGGATCCGCCCCTTTTTCGTCTCGTTGATGCAGCCGTTGAAGATAAACTTCCCGTATCCGCGGACGGAGACGACATCCCGCGGCTTTAACACGCCGCTGGTTTTCTCGTACTGACGATCGTTGACAAAGATCTTTTTCGTCTGGAACAATTGCACGCTCTGGCTTCGCGAAAGGTTGTACACCTTCGCTACAACAGCGTCGCAGCGATCCGCGCTGACGATCAGCTCCTGAGAGAGAAATTCCGGCTTTACCGCAGCGGGACATTCTTTCGTGATCTCACAAGAAACGCTGGTATGCTTCACTTTGCTCAGATGTTCCTGCAGAAATTCCGCCATGGTATCTTCACAGAACACATACCCGACATTCTCCTTCACGAGAATATCTCCCAGAATATCCCACTCGATGCCCAGATTCATCAGGGCGCCAAGGAAATCCCTGTGCGACAGGGCATCGGCAAATTTCTGGATCACCGGCTTCACAATCAGGCAGGAAATGGGAAACGCCTCCTCATATCCCAGCATTTCCTCCGACCCGAAACGGCGCATCTTGCGCTCGCAATCCGCGCCGCCGCCAAACAGTGTCCACGGAACAAAGGAGACCTCCTTCTCCATCTCGTAAAAAAGTGCCTGATCGCCCGTACTCAGAAACCCCGAAAATGTATAGGTGCCGGACTGGTAAGATTGATTCGCCAGATCCAATATTCTTCTTTTTAATATCTGTATCAATAATTTTTACCTCTGTATCAGCGTAAACCGGTTTTTCTCAAAACGAATCAGCCCGTCATCCCTCATTTTACAAAGTTCCCTTGACAACGCACTCCGGTCGACTGACAGAAAATCAGAGAGCTGCTGGCGGTTGAACGGAATGGCAAAGGACGGACTGTTCTGGCGTTTGGACTCCTCCGACAAATACGACATCAGTTTTTCCCGGGTGGTGCGCCTGGACATATGCCCGAGCTTCCGGACAAGCTGCCTGTTTTTGCCCGATATCGCAAAGAAAAGATTCTGAATCACCGCGGTATGGTATCTGCAGGCGGAAGAACAGGCGGTGAGGATTCTTGTTATATCAAGGAAAAGAACCTCGCTGTCCTCCACGGCGATGACATTGTGGAGCATCGCTCCGCCGTCAGGCGCGGCGTAGGCCTCGCCAAAGAGCTCGCCTGCCTCCACTGCACTGAGAATATTGCTGTTTCCCCAATAGTCGTCCCGCTGAATGTGCAGCTTCCCCTCGATCAGAATTGCCACATCGGAAAAAGACTCGCCCTGCCGGTAGACATAGTATCCCCGCTGATATGTTTTCAACGATGCGTTTAAGCAGTTGAGCATGGAGGCGATATCCTCGTCCTTCACACCGGCAAAAAGCTGTGTGTTTTTCAAAATCGGAATCATTTTCTTCACAATCTTCTCTTTCTGTTGCAAAAGCAACCGAACCAATGCATTTATTCTATTATAATGCAGGTACAAAGTCAACAGAAAGCAAAGGAGTACGGAATATGATACGGAAAATTATTAAAATCGATGAAGAAAAATGCAACGGCTGCGGCGCGTGTGCGGCTGCCTGCCACGAGGGCGCGATAGAGATGATTGACGGCAAGGCAAAACTCACCCGTGAGGATTACTGTGACGGACTCGGCGACTGTCTTCCTGCCTGCCCGACCGATGCGATTTCCTTTGAAGAACGGGAGGCACCGGCATACGATGAAACCGCCGTCCTCGCGGCAAAGAAAAAAGCCGTGGCTGCGGCTCCCCTTCCCTGCGGCTGTCCCGGAACAAAATCCAGAGCCATTCACCGCGATGCCCATCCGCATGCGGATGCAGGCCGCAAAGAGGAATACGGCTCCATCGAAAGCCGCCTCTCCCAATGGCCGGTACAAATCAAGCTCGTTCCGGTAAACGCGCCGTACTTTGAAGGGGCGAACCTTCTGGTAGCGGCGGACTGCACCGCCTACGCCTACGGCGATTTTCACCGCGATTTTATCAAAAACCGCATCACGCTTATCGGTTGCCCGAAATTGGATGATGTCGATTACAGCGAAAAGCTGACGGCGATCCTCTCCGGCAACAACATCAAAAGTGTGACTGTGGTGCGCATGGAAGTCCCGTGCTGCGGCGGGATCGAAAATGCAGTCAAAAACGCGCTGCAGGCAAGCGGAAAGATGATCCCGTGGCAGGTTGTCACCATATCTACCGATGGGCGGGGCTTGGAATAAAGGGCAGTCCGTGTCCGATAATTTTTATTTTCAGACACCATTGACAATAAAACCCGGTGCCGATAGTATTGATATTGTCGGCAGCGGGTTTTTCTCGTGCAAATTCATGGAGGGCGCATAGATGGATTTTTCAAAAGAGGAGCAGATGGGGAGTGCAGAGATCCCGCGATTGATTTTGCAGATGAGCGTCCCGTCCATCATCGCCCAGGTAATCAATGTTCTTTATAATATCGTAGATAGAATCTATATCGGCCATATTCCGGGCGTGGGTTCCGCGGCGCTGACCGGCGTGGGGCTGACCTTCCCCATCACGATTCTGATTGCCGCGTTTTCTTCCTTTTCCTCGGCGGGCGGAGCGCCTTTGTCGGCGATCTGGCTGGGGAAGGGCGACCGGGAGCGCGCGGAAAAAATTCTCGGGAGCTGTATGTGGCTGCTGTTGGTCTTTACGGTGTTGCTGACCGTTGTTTTTTACGCGTTTCACAAACCGTTCCTCTATGCGTTCGGAGCCAGCGATGATACCATCGTATATGCGGCCTCCTATCTGAAAATCTATCTTGCCGGGACTCTGTTTGTGGAGCTCGCGATGGGACTGAATACCTTTATCATCGTGCAGGGGCAGTCACGGATCGCGATGTGCTCCATCCTGATCGGCGCGGTGGTAAACATTGCGCTCGATCCGGTATTTATATTCGTGCTCGGCTGGGGCGTGCGCGGTGCGGCTGCGGCCACGGTGATCTCTCAGGCGATCAGTGCATTTTGGAACCTGAGATTTCTGATGGGGAAAAAGTCGACGCGGAAAATCCGCGCTTCCCTTATCCGCTTCGACAAGCGGGCGGTGCAGAATGTGTTTTCTCTGGGGATATCTCCCTTTATCATGCGCTCGACAGAGTGTCTGATCAATATCGTGATGAACCGCCAGCTTCAGGTTTTCGGCAACGATCTGTATGTGGGGAGCATGACCATCATGCAGAGTGTGATGCAGCTTCTGTCCGCGCCGCTTTCCGGTTTTACGCAGGGTGTGCAGCCCATCATCAGCTATAATTTCGGCGCGGGGAAATTTGACCGTGTGAAAACCATCTACCGGATCATGATCAGTATCTGTTTTGTGTTTGCCTTTGTGACGACCGGAGTGGTCATACTGTTTCCCGAATTTTTTGCGGGGATGTTCACCACCGACGCGGATCTGGTGCGGCTGGTGGGGGAGGTCATGCCGGTGTTTTTGCTCGGGATGATGTTCTTTGGCGTGCAGCAGGGCATTCAGCCGACTTTTCTGGCGTTGGGACAGGCGAAAATTTCCCTCTTCATTGCGCTGTTGCGGAAGGTGATTCTGCTGGTTCCGCTGGCGCTGATCCTCCCTCATTTTCTGGGCGTGATGGGCGTCTATTACGCGGAGCCGGTGTCGGATCTGCTGTCCGCGGCGACCGCTTCGGTTCTGTTTCTGGCCAATATCCGGAAGATTTTATCATCGGAAACACTGGAGAAAATTGTCTGATTTTCCGTAAAAAGTCAAATTGTGTACCATAAAGTACACAGATAGTGTCTGTATTCATTTTGCAAAAATTAATAAAATAAGTATAGATTTATTGTTTTTTGCAGAGGGATACAATCTATGGGAAAAGAATTGTCGACGGAACAGAGAGACCGGATTTTCCGCCTGCGGAAGATACGGGAAGGCTACGGCTATTCTCAGGAAGAGTTTGCGGATATTCTGAATATCAGTGTGTCCGCTTACAAAAAAATGGAGTCCTACGAGCGGCAGATTTCCATGGACAGTCTGGTCAAGCTGCATAAAAAGCTGAAGATTTCCGCCGATTACATATTGTTTGGGGAGGAAACCGGTTCGGAGCAGGCGTGGGAAGCGGTGCTGAATTGTCCGGATTCGGATAAATTGACGATTTTTTTGAACTTGTATCATTATTTTACGGCGGATAAACAGAATATTTTCTCTTATGACAAGGATCAGATGCTGCGCTTTGATGAAATTTATCAGAGGATTGCGGCGGAACAGAGTGCAGAGAACGAAACGGAAAACTAGAGCGTGGGGGACGTTTGTGGTTTCCGTTTTCTTATGGACAAAACGTCTATAAAAATAGGCGTTTTGAATAAATCTAAAGGGGAAGAGTACAATGAAAAAGATGTACAAAAGTGTGGGGGAGAGAATTTTTATGGTGCGGAGTCTGCGCGGGTACAGCAGAGAACACCTGGCCGAGATTGCAGATATCTCGCCCAAGTTTCTCTATGAAATCGAACTGGGGAAAAAAGGATTTTCCACATACACACTTGCAAAACTTTGCCGTGCGCTGGAGGTCAACAGTGATTATCTCTTGTATGGCTGCGGGAGACTGCAGTGCAGCAGACTCACGCAACCCTCTTGCTGGAATGTGGAGGAGAATCCTCCTGAATCATAACGGAAGTTTTTCATAGGCAGCAATCCCTGCCTTCAGTCTTTGCAGCCCGTCTTCCAGTGTGGAGCGGGGGCAGGCGATGTTCATCCGGAGGAAACCCTCGCCAGTCTTTCCGTAGGCCGCGCCGTTGGAGAGATACAGGCCGGTTTCCTTTCGGATAAAGGCGGCAAGATTTTCTTTCTTTTTCCATACATCCGTGCAGTCCAGCCAGAGCAGATAGGTCGCTTCGGATGGTACCAGCCGGATGGATGGGATCTCGTTTTCAATGTATTCACCGACTCGTTTCCGGTTTTCGGAGATATACGCGCGCAGCACATCCAGCCACTCACCGCCTTCCGTAAAAGCGGCGATGCTGACGGCGGAAGCGAAAGAGTTGGGCTCCGCCACCTCGTCCGTATTTAACGCGCGCCATACCTTGTGGCGGAGGAATTTGTCCGGCACGATGACGGCGGCGCTGTGAAGGCCGGCGATATTGAAGGCTTTGGTGGGCGCAATGCAGGTGATGCTGTTGTCCCGGCAGGTCTCCGACACGGAGGCGAAGGGGATGTAGCCGCGTCCGGGCTCCGTGAGGTCACAGTGAATCTCATCGGAGATGACGATCACATGATGACGGGCGCAGAGCTCCCCGATGCGTGCGAGCGTATCCCGGTCCCAGATTTTCCCAATGGGATTGTGCGGGTTGCAGAGAATCATCATGCTCGTCTGCGGGTTTGCCAGCTTGTTTTCCAGATCCTCCCAGTCGATGCGGTAGGAGGCGGTTTCCCGGTCATAAATCAGGGGATTTTCCAATACGTTCCGTCCGTTGTTTACGATGCAGTTGAAAAACATGTTGTAGACCGGCGTCTGAATCAGGACATTTTCTCCGGGGGAGGTCAGCTTCCGCACGGAGGTCGAGATCGCGGGGATCACGCCGGTGCAGAAAATCAGCCAGTCCCGCTCAATGCTGAGAGCATGGCGCGTGTCCCACCACCGGATGATGGAGGTGTACCATTCCTCCGGAAGCAGAGCATAGCCGAAGATGCCGTGATCCAGCTGCTCCTGAATGGCAGCGCGAATCGGCGGTGCCGTTTGAAAATCCATATCCGCCACCCACATGGGCAGTTCATTTTCGGCGACCTTCCATTTCAGGGAGGAGGTGCCGCGGCGGTTGATGACCGTATCAAAATCGTATGTCATATCAAAGCTCCTTGTATGCTGTGTAATCGCAGGTTTTCTCAGATATCAGCATTTGCAGATAATCTTCGTTTTATCCGGGTCGATTTTATCCTTTTCCATGATGAGCTCCCCGATGCTCTCCGCCGTGATCGTGCCGGAGGAGGGATTCAACACGCTGTCAACCCGCGAGGAGATCTCGGCGTCCACGGAGGAATACTCGAAAGCCAGCGTCGTGTTGACGAGCTTGCAGTTGCGCATCACAAGGTTGTCGATGTAGCACAGCCCCTGAAGGCTCTCGATGGTGCAGTTGACCAGGGTCAGGTTCTTCGCGTTCCACCCGAGGTATTCGCCGGTGATGAAGGAATCCTCCACGGTGATATTCTCCGAGTTCCAGAATGCGTCCTTGGAGAGCATCTTTGCATTGCGGATGCGGGCGTTTTTCACCCCGTCAAAGGAATAATTGCCGACCAGTGTGAAATCGTCGATCTCCATGTCCGCACAGTTCATGGCGAAGTAGTCGCCCTTCGCGTAGACATGCCGGAGCGTGACATCCGAGCAGCTCCAGAGTGTCTCCGCCGCGTCGGAGAAAGAGACGGTATCCAGCGTCAGACCCTTGCACCGGCGGAAATTTTTGGGCGCCTCGATCACGCAGTCCTTCACGGAGATATCGTTCGTGTACCACACGCCGGCCCGGGCCATCTCGAACCATGTCGTCCGCTCGGCGCGGATGCGGTCACAGTACCAGAGGGGATATTTCCACCGGAACATGCAGTCGTAGAGGGAAATATTGCTGCTCTCCTTTAACGGAGATTCCCCATCGTCAAAAATCGTATCATAAATCGTAAGGTCTTTTGAGGAGAACAGTGCGCGCTCTCCGGTTAAAAATTGCTGATGAATTACTTCAGACATTTTATCATCCTTTCTGCTGTCATTGAGGTCTGTTTGTGATTATTCAGAGTCAGGCTCGAAAATGCTGTGCATTTTCTCGCTGTCGCGTTCTCGCCAGATAAATTTGTACAAAATACAGCTTACGGATGCAAGCATCCGACACTGTTTTTTTACAAATTTACCTGACTCTGAATAATCACGCACATTGTATCAGATTGGAGAACAATAATCCAGATATTTATTTTTGTGAAAGCGAAGATCGGGCGTTCCCTTTGACCCTGCCCTGTGCTATACTGTGAGCATGTTCGGAACATGCGGTTTTGTGCTGCGGAGGAAGAGTGAAATGAGTGAATGGCAGAGACAGCACCGGTATATCACGCCGGTCAATATCACATTTGCGCTGATCAATGCAGCGGTTTATCTTGTGCTTGAGATTATGGGCGACACAACAAGCGCATCCTTTATGTATGAGCACGGTGCGATGTACCCGCCGGCGGTTCTCATCGAGGGGGAGTGGTGGCGTCTTCTGACCTCCTCCTTTCTCCATTTCGGGCTGCCGCACCTTTTGAACAATCTGGTGCTTCTGGTTTGCCTCGGCAGCTATCTGGAGCGGGCATACGGGAAGATCCGTTTCCTTATTTTATACCTCGTCTGCGCGGCGGGCAGCAGTCTCGTCTCTCTGGGGCATATGGTGTACACCGGAGAGATCGCGGTGTCGGGCGGAGCATCCGGTGTGGTTTTCGGGATGATCGGCGCGCTGCTTTTCCTTGTGCTGAAAAATAAGGGGCGGTTTGAGGATCTCTCGCTGCGGCGCTTTCTCCTGATGATGGCGCTGTCGCTGTATTACGGATTTTCCACGACGGGGGTGGACAATGCCGCGCATGTGGGCGGCCTGATCATCGGATTTCTGCTTGGGATTGTCTTTTTCCTGACAGAGAAACTGGCGCGAACGCTGTGGCCGCGGATATGACGGGAGGAGAATATTGCATAAAAACGAAATCATCAAAATATACGGAACTGAATATAAGGAAATGACAAAAACACTTTTGGCGAAGGCAAATCTGGCGGCACAGATTTCGTCGCCGGACACCCGGATCGGGATCAAGCCGAATCTGGTCTCGCCCACACCGGCGGACTACGGCGCGACGACCCACCCGGAGGTGGTGGCCGGCATCATCGAGTATCTGCAGGAGCACGGGTTCGACCGCATTGTGGTGCTGGAGGGAGCATGGGTGGGAGATAAGACCCCGGAAGCCTTTGAATACTGCGGATATCGGGCGTTGGAAGCGCAGTACGGGGTGGAATTGTGGGACACCCAGACGGATTCCTCCCATGAGATGGATTGTGCGGGGATGAATCTCCGTATCTGTGATATGGTGGACCAGATCGATTTTCTGATCAATGTGCCGGTGCTGAAGGGACACTGTCAGACGAAGATTACCTGCGCCCTGAAAAACAGCAAGGGGCTGATCCCGAATTCGGAGAAGCGGCGGTTCCACACGATGGGTCTGCACAAGCCCATCGCGCACCTCGGCGCGGGGATTCATCAGGATTTTATTGTGACAGACCACATCTGCGGGGATCTGGATTTTGAGGAGGGCGGCAATCCGGTGGTCCGCAACTGCGTCATGGCCGCGCGGGATCCGGTGCTGATGGACGCCTATGTCTGCCATCTCCTTCACTATAGTGTATCGGATGTGCCCTATGTCGGGATGGCGCAACAGCTTGGCGTGGGGAGTGCTGATCTGGATTCGGCACAGATCATCACGATCGGAGAAGAGCGGGAGGAGGAGATCACCGCGCGGGAAAGAGTGCTGGCGGTGGAGTACGCGGTGGAGGAGGTGGACTCCTGCAGCGCCTGTTACGCCTCCCTGATTCCGGCGCTCGACCGGCTGCGGACGGAAGGGCTGCTGGAAAAGCTGGATGAGAAAATCGCCATCGGCCAGGGGTACCGCAAAAAAAGCGGGCGTCTGGGCGTGGGGCTCTGCACGGCAGGCTTTGATGTCTGTGTCCGGGGCTGTCCGCCGACGGAGGAGCAGGTTTATCGGGAATTAAAGCAATATATTTTACGGAATAAAACGGAAAAGGAGAGGGAGAGACGATGAAAGAAGCAAGGATAAGTATTGATCGGGATTACACGGTTGCGGAGACAGACCCGCGCATCTACGGGTCCTTTATCGAACATCTGGGACGCGCGGTTTACGGGGGTATTTACCAGCCGGGGAGCCCGCTGTCGGATGAGCGCGGATTTCGGAGGGATGTCCTTGAACTGATCCGCGAGGCGCGTGTACCGCTGGTGCGTTATCCGGGCGGCAATTTTGTGTCGGGATACCACTGGGAGGACGGCGTCGGACCGAAGGAAAAGCGGCCGTCCCGTCTGGAACCGGCATGGAGCGTGATCGAGAGCAATCAGTTCGGCTTAAATGAGTTTATGGAGTGGTGCCGGGCGGCGGGAACGGAGCCGATGATGGCAGTCAATCTGGGAACGCGCGGCGTGGAGGATGCAAAAAATATCATTGAATACTGTAACATAGAGAAGGGATCGTATTACAGCGACCTCCGGCGGGCGCACGGCGTGAAAGCGCCCCACAATATCCGGCTCTGGTGCCTCGGAAACGAGATGGACGGCCCGTGGCAGATGGGCCACAAGACGGCGGATGAGTACGGCCGCACGGCGGAGGAGGCGGGACGGATCATGCGGATGGTCGACCCCGATATCGAGCTGGTCGCCTGCGGAAGCTCCAGCCTCGCCATGCCGACCTTCGGAAGCTGGGAGGAGACTGTGCTGGAGCATTGCTACGACCAGGTGGATTATCTGTCCCTCCACACCTACTATGGCAACCCGGAGGACAACACGCCGGACTTTCTGGCGAGCAGTCTGGCTATGGATGATTTTATCCGCTCGGTGGTGTCGATCTGTGACTGCGTCAAGGCGAAAAAGCGCAGCAAAAAGCAGATCAACCTGTCCTTTGACGAGTGGAATGTCTGGTATCACTCGAATGAAGAGGATAAAAAACTGGAGCGGTGGATACAGGCGCCGCATCAGCTGGAGGACATTTATAACCATGAGGATGCGCTGTTGGTCGGGAGCATGCTGATTACGCTCCTGCGCCATGCGGACCGTGTGAAGATCGCCTGTCTTGCACAGCTGGTCAATGTCATTGCGCCCATCATGACCTCGGACACCGGCGCGTGGCGGCAGACGATTTTTTATCCGTACATGCATGCCAGTGTTTACGGGCGCGGGACGGTGCTGAATACGGTGGTGAAGTCTCCCTCCTATGAAAGTGTTTACGGGGATGCGCCCTATCTGGATGCGGTCGCCGTGGCGGACGGGGAGCGGGAGACCCTGACGATTTTTGCCGTGAATAAAGACATGGCGGAGGAACTGAGCGTGACCTGTGATCTTCGCCAGTATGCGGGCTATGAGATTCTGGAGCATCTGGAGCTGACCCACACAGACCGGAAGGCCGTGAACACGCAGGCGGCGCCGGACGCGGTGAAGCCTTCCGCGAACAGCCGCAGCCGGATTGATGCGGGGAGGCTGACGGCTGTCCTGTCCGCGGGGAGCTGGAATGTGATCCGGCTGGGCAGGGTGAAGACGGCCGGAAAGTGATTCTGTTTTCCGGATAGGCAAATGATAGTGGGAATGACGGGAATCCGACAAAACCGGAGGAATCTGTTGGTTGATTTTGTAATGGCAGGAGGATAGAATATCCTACATAACT
The DNA here is from genome assembly GCA_021205085.1 of Clostridiales bacterium. Taxonomy (GTDB): domain Bacteria; phylum Bacillota; class Clostridia; order Lachnospirales; family Lachnospiraceae; genus Eubacterium_I. The sequence goes on from JAJPYF010000102.1 coordinate 10,581, forward strand.
ACTTGGAAAAGGGGAGAAAATGTATGCCGATCAAGATACCGGATTCGCTGCCGGCCACTGCTGTTCTGGAAAGTGAGAATATCTTTGTGATGACGGAATACCGCGCGATCCATCAGGACATCCGTCCCTTAAATATATTGATTTTAAATCTCATGCCGACAAAGGAAGTGACGGAGACGCAGCTTCTGCGCAAGCTCTCCAACACGCCGCTGCAGATCAAGGTGGAGTTTTTACAGACCTCCACTTACACGCCGCAGCATGTGGATTCGCAGCACATGGAGTCCTTTTACACGACCTTTGACAAGGTGAAAAACCGCTGGTTTGACGGGATGATCATTACCGGCGCGCCGTTGGCGGATGTGGCCTATGAGGATGTCTATTACTGGGATGAGCTCTGCACGATCATGGACTGGGCGAAGGTGCATGTGCACTCCACCCTCCATATCTGCTGGGGAGCCCTCGCGGCGCTGTATTATCATTACGGCGTGCCGACGGTGGAATATCCGGAGAAGCTTTCCGGGATTTATCCGAACCGTGTGCTGAAAAAGAGCTCGCCGTTGTTCCGCGGGTTTGACGATGTGTTCCAGGCGCCGCATTCCAGAGAGGTCGGCGTGCTGGAGGAGGATGTCCGGAAGGTGCCGGGACTGGAGCTGATTGCGGACAGCGAGGCGGGCGGCCCGACGATCTTAAAGACCACGGATTCCAAATATTTCTTTGCGCTCTGCCATCTGGAGTATGACTCGGACACGCTGGCGCTGGAGTATCAGCGGGATCTGGAGAAGGGAATAAATCCCCATATCCCCTGCAATTATTTCCCGGATGATGACCCTTCAAAGAAACCGGTCGTGAACTGGCGGTCGGCGGGGCAGCTGCTGTTTTCAAATTGGCTGAACTATTATGTGTACCAGAGCACGCCGTATGATATCGGCGGGCATGTGGGGAAATAGGGGAAAAGAAGAATATTCACGAAAATCCCTTCTGTCGGGAAAATGATGATTCCGACAGGAGGGATTCGCTTGTTCAGGAGCTTTTGGATCCCCCGCGCAGATGGAACCACCGGTTCGGCAGCTCCAGAATGATCACGATTCCGAGCACAATGGCGACCGCAAGGCGGATGGCGGCAAATCCGCTCTCCATTGCCCTGCCGGTTTCATTTGTCACCAGATAGTAGGCCGCCCAGTAGACACTGCTTCCGGGAACGAGCGGAATGATCCCGGAGATCAGAAAGACGGTTACCGGGCATTTGACATTGACGGCAAATATTCTTGAGAGAAATACAACCGTGGCGGACGCCAGAAAGGTGGCTTCCGTTGCGGGGACACCGCCCTGCGAGGTCAGGGCATAGATCAGCCAGCCGACGGTTCCGGTGATGCCGCAGAGAATATAATATTTCCGCGGCACGCCGAAGATCAGGGCAAAGGAGACCGTTCCGCAGAACGGCGCCGCGATCTGAATCAGCCAGTGGATGACGGCATGGGAATTTATCATAATTCAACGCCTCCTCCCCCGAACTGCTGCCAGAGCAGGAAGACGATTCCGACGCCGATGGCAATGCAGACAAAGACGAGGATCGCGTCCACCATCCGGACAATACCGGCGATGTAATTGCGATCCGCGATGTCCCGGATGCCGTTAGTGAACGCCACTCCGGGAACCAGAGGTATGATGGATCCGATGACCATGGCTCCCAGGTTGTGCCCGAGCCCGATCCGGTAGAACAGGAGGCAGAGCAGTGTGGCTGCCGCGCCGCCGCAGATGTTCTCCGTGATCCGGGACAGGTGCAGAACCGGTATGCTGAGTTTCAGGATAAAAAGATACAGCGCAAGCCCGGCAAGGACAGCCGCGACTGCGTCTGCAAAGTTGCCGCCGAGGAGCAGACAGAAGCTCCCGGCGCCGATGCCGGACGCAAGGATCTGCTTCCAGTGGGCTTTTCCGGGCATGTCCCGGATTTCCTGCAATTGCGCCCTTGTCTCCTCCAACGTGTATTTTCCCGCCTCCACATCGCGGGAGAGCTGGTTGATCGCGACGACCTTGTCCAGTGAAGCGGAATGCATGGGAATGTGCTGCACCCGTGCGAAGCTTTCCTGGTGTCCGTGTTCCTTTGATCCGCCGGTGGTAAAGATGCCGTTGCTCAGGACAAAGACGTCCTCTTCCGTCACGCCGAAGTGGCGGCCGATGCGAAGCATGGTCTCCTCCACGCGGAAGATTTCCGCGCCGTTTTCCAGAAGGATGTGACCGGCTTCCATGGATGTCAGGAGGACATCGCTGAAGTCGGTGCCGTCCGGAATTTCCGGCGCCGGTTGCGCCTGTTTTGCTGTATTCATCTGTGATCCCCTTTAATAACATCAATTTTAACAGAGCATAACATAATCCTGAAAAAAAGACTATACATAAATAATATTTGCAATTCGTGCGCGGATAATCGATAATAAAGGAGAAATGAGAATGAAACCGTTCATGGTAAAACCGGAGATCAAAACGGACGGGGCAGATGAAAGACTGAGACAGCGGAGGAGTAAGTGTAAATGGAAAACAATTATTGCCGCCGGGATGTGAATATTCAACAGATTATTGACCTGGTGCATCAGACGCGACCGATCATTATGAATGAGAACAACCGGCAGGATATCACGGTGAAGGGACTCGCGGATTTTGTGACAAAGGTGGACACGCAGGTGCAGGATTTCCTCAGAGGAGCGCTGTGTGAAGCGTATCCGGATGTGCAGTTTATGGGCGAGGAGGAGCATCTGCATCAGGTCGACCCGAACCGCCCGGCATGGATCCTTGATCCGATCGACGGGACCACGAACCTGATCTACGATTACCGTCACAGCGCGGTGTCCCTCGGTTACTATGAGGATGGGCGGATCGATGCTGCGGTTCTGTATAATCCGTTCAGCGGGGAGACCTTTCACGCGGTTCGCGGGCAGGGAGCATTTCTCAACGGGTCACCGATTCATGTGAGCGGCAAGTCTGCCCTTCGGGACAGTCTGATCGCTGTCGGCACCTCTCCCTATAACAAGGAGTTCGCGCCGGTGAATTTTCGTATTTTCCAGGAGGTGTATGAACAGTCTCTGGATATCCGCCGCGGCGGTTCGGCGGCGCTGGACCTTGCTTATGTGGCCTGCGGGCGGCTGGACGGTTATTTTGAGCGGAATTTAAAACCGTGGGATTTTGCCGCGGGTGCCCTTCTGGTTGAGGAGGCCGGCGGGTGTGTCGGTACATTTGAGCAGGATCGGATCGATTTTCTGAAAAATCAGGATGTTCTCGGCACAAACGGGCAGATTCAGGGCGAGCTGAAGGCGCTGATTGCCCGCCATAGGAGATTTTCATGAATAAGGTGAAAAAGATTCTGGTCCTGGGAACCGGAGCGCAGGGCACAACCGTAGCGGAACGAATGGATGAGGAGCCGGAGGTCACGGAAATCCGCTGTGCGGACACGGACCACAAGGCGGTGGATGAACTTGTCAAAATACTGAAAAAGGCGAAGGGACTTTATGTGGACGCCAACGATGTGGACAGCATCATCGCGGCGGCCGAGGGCGTTGACCTGATTGTGAACGCTCTGCCGATCCGCTTCGCGCCGAACGTGCTGGACGCCGCTCTGGCGGTGAAGTGCAATTATCAGGACTTTGCGGCGACGGATGTGCTGGATCCCTGGTGGCCGAAGTGTATTCAGATGCTCTACGACAATTACGGTCACCGGTTTGAGGCAATCGGAAAGCTGGCCATTATCGGCACCGGCTCCGCGCCGGGCCTGATGTGCGTGGCGGCGCGCAATTCCATGCGGTATCTGGATACCTGCGATGATATTCTGATGATGGTGTACGAGGGGGTCGAGGCAAAACGCTTCCTGCCGTTCTGGTGGTCGCCGTTCACGGCGCTGTCGGATATGACCGATCCCACATTTGCCTTGAAGGACGGCGTGATCGTGGAGACCCAGCCGCACTCCCTTCCGGTCTACCGGAAATTCAAGGGATGCACCAACGAGGTAAAGCTGGTGGAACACGCCCACGATGAGCCGGTCTATATGGGCATCAATAAGGATACGCATTTCAAGGGAGCCAAAAACATCAACTTCAAGTACGGCGGTGTCGGCGTCGAGTTTGCCACTCCGTTGTACCGGGCAGGGCTGTTGTCCAGAGAGGAAGAAACTTATCACGGGCACACCTTTGTGCCGTTTGATGTGGTTCTGGAGCATCTGCCCCCGGCGCCGAAGTACCGCGAGGAGATCAAGGAGATCCTCGACGAGGGGCTGGTGAAGGACGAGGGAGCCTTTGTGGTGGAGTCCACGGGGACGAAGGACGGCCGGGATGTGATGGTGGAGACCTATGTGTACTCGCCCGGCTGCAGAGAATCCTTTGAGCGGGCCGGAATCACCGGAGAGATGTATCTGACCGGCCAGTGCGGGGCGCTCTTTACCAAAATGTTTGTCCGCGGACATTACGATCAGACCGGGCTGCTGTCCTCTGATATGCTGACCTTCGAGGAGGTCGATGAGTATCTCCGGATGGCGAAGGAGCTGGACATCCGGCTGGAGGTAGAGGTAAAAACATTCATAACGTTATAAGACGGGAGATAAAAGGGAGTTTAATACGAGGAGGAACATAAATGGAAAAGAAGGACATCATGGTGGAGCTGCAGCATGTCACCAAGGCGTTTGGGGATTTTGTCGCCGTGGAGGATTTCAACCTGGAAGTAAAAAAGGGTGAGTTTGTCACATTCCTGGGTCCGTCCGGCTGCGGCAAGACCACGACACTTCGGATGATCGCAGGCTTCGAGTTGCCGACCGAGGGGACAATACTGCTGGACGGGAAGGACATCAGCATGCTCCCGCCCTACCAGCGTCCGATCAACACCGTGTTCCAGCGATATGCGCTTTTTACACATCTGGATGTGTTTGAAAATATTTCCTTTGGGCTGAAGCTGAAAAAGCTGCCGAAGGCGGAGATCGTCAAAAAGGTGCGGAGAGTGCTGGAGATGGTGGATCTGGAGGGCTTTGAAAAGCGGAAGGTCACGACGCTCTCCGGCGGGCAGCAGCAGCGGATCGCGATCGCCCGCGCGCTGGTCAACGAGCCGGAGATCCTTCTTCTGGATGAGCCGCTGGGCGCGCTGGATCTGAAGATGAGAAAAGAGATGCAGCTTGAGTTAAAAGAGATGCACCAGAAGCTGGGAATCACCTTTATCTATGTGACGCACGACCAGGAGGAGGCGCTGACCATGTCGGATAAGATCGTGGTCATGTCGGACGGCGAGATTCAGCAGGTGGGAACGCCGGAGGAGATCTACAATGAGCCGGCAAACGCTTTTGTAGCGGATTTCATCGGCGAGAGCAATTTGTACAGCGGGATCATGACCGGAGATAAGGTTGTCCGGTTCTGCGGTGCGGACTTTGCCTGTCTTGACCCTTACGAGAAGGGGACGCCGGTGGATGTGGTGGTCCGCCCGGAGGATGTCATTCTCACGGAGCCCGGAAGAGGAAAGCTCCGGGGCGTTGTGGACTCTGTGATCTTCAAGGGGATTCACTATGAGATCACAGTCCTGTCCGGAAAAAACGAGGTGGTCATCCAGACCACAAGGAATGTGAAGACGGGAACTGCCGTGGGCATTGAGGTGGAGCCGGACAGCATCCATGTCATGCCGGTGGATGTGATGCGCAATAAATATGAATGTTCGGTGACGGACGGCTACCGGATGGATTTCTTCGGTGAGCCGGTGAATGTCGATATGACGGCGCTCTATCCCGGCTCCGTGATGCGGGACGGGAAGCTGTTGGACAACAAGGGGGAGCAGGTCATTCCGGAGAAGATTCACCTCGTTGCCTCCGTGGAGCCGCAGAATATCCATATGAGTGATGATCTGGAGAGCGGCATCGCCGTCGGCAATATCATACAGATGCTTTATAAGGGCGACCACTACCAGTACATCGTCCGGACAGATGAGGAGGACGACTTTGTCGTGGACGATCCGGATCTCTGGAATATGGACGACCGGGTCAGTGTCAGCGTGGATCCGGAAAAGATTCAGGTGGCGCTGAAAAAATAGAAGGGAGGAGCCGTAGTCATGAAAAAAGCCGGTTTTTCCAGGAAGCAGCTGGGGATTCCCTATATGATCTTCCTGTTAGCCTTTGTGGTCGCGCCGCTGGTGGTCATTGTCTACTATGCGTTCACCAACGGGAGCGGGCAGTTTACACTGCAGAACCTGATTGACTTTTTCACGAACCGGAATACCATCGGTACGCTGGTGTACAGTGCGATCATTTCCGTTCTGACCACGCTGGTCTGTCTGCTGATCGCCTACCCGACGGCCTATATCCTCGCGCGGGGAAAGTGGAAAAGCAGCACCTCCCTGATCATGATCTTCGTGATGCCCATGTGGATCAATTTTACACTGCGCATCACGGCGATGAAGGAAGTGCTGACAGCGATTGAGGGGAATATGGCGTTTTTCCCAATGTTAAACACAATCATCGGCATGACCTATGATTTTCTGCCGTTTATGATCCTGCCGATCTACAATCAGCTGGCCAAGCTGGACGACGGCGTGATGGAGGCGGCGGCCGATCTGGGCGCAACGCCCCGTCAATGCTTTCTCAAAGTGGCGCTGCCTTTGTCCGTACCGGGCATCATCAGCGGCGTGATGATGGTGTTTTTGCCGGCCATGACGAACTATGTGGTTCTCGATATGCTCTACAACAGTACCTATATCATGGGCAGTCTGATCGGAAGCTATTTCAATGTGGAGAACTGGAACAACGGATCCATGATTTCCCTGATCCTGCTGGCGATCATCTTTATCGTGTCCGGCTGCCTGAACAAATACGGGGATGAGGAAGCCGCAGAGAGGGGAGGTGCGGTCTTTTGAAGAAAAGACAATACGGACAGACAATTTTTCTGGCGCTTGTGCTCTGCTTTATCTACCTGCCGATCCTGATTCTGGCGGTGTACAGCTTTACGGATTCGGCGCAGATCGGGCGGATTCACGCGTTTTCGCTTCAGAATTATATCACGTTGTTTACCTCGGAGGAGCTGCTGGTCATGATCCGCGGGACGGTGGTGCTGGCGGTCGTGACATCCCTGATCTCGACGGTGCTCGGCACACTGGGGGCCATCGGCACCTACTATTCCAAAAAGGGATCGGCGGCGGTGATCCGAACGATCAACCAGATTCCGGTGGTCAACGCGGAGGTCGTGACCGGTTTTGCGATCTGCATCCTTCTGGTGGTCGTGTTTGGGATCAGCCGGGATACGTATATACCCATCGTGGTCGGCTATGTGGTCCTGTGCTCCCCGTTTGTCTATCTGTCGGTGATCCCGAAGCTGAAGCAGATGGACGACAATCTCTACGAGGCAGCGCTCGATCTGGGCGCGCGGCCGTTCTATGCGCTGCGGAAGGTGCTGATTCCCCAGATCATGCCGGGCATTGTCTCCGGGTTTATGCTTTCCATCACGCTGGCGCTGGATGATTATTTCATCGCCACCTACACGAAACCGTCAACTTTTGACACGATCAGCACCTATGTGGTGAACGCTACGAGGGGCGCTCAGACCAGTATCAAGACAGCTCTGTGGGCGTTATCCACAATCATCTTTGTCATTGTGATTCTGGTGGTCGTCGGGATGAACCGGTCCGCGGCGAAGAAAGAGGAAGGGACGGTGACGCAGGGATGAGAAAGAGGAGAGGAAAGAAAGCCTGTCTGGCGTTGATGATGGCCGGATGCCTTCTGGCAGCGGCGGCGGGCGGCAGCATGACGGCGTTTGCATCGGAGACGGACGCTGCCTCAAATAACGGCGGAACCGCTTCGGATGATGACACGATTGTTCTTCGTATCTGCAACTGGGAGGAATACATCGACGAGGGCGATTGGGACGAGGACGAGGCCATTGATCTCGATAACGGCGTCACGGTTCTCGGTGAAAACAGTATGATCAAGGATTTTGAGGAGTGGTATTACGAGACCTATGGGAAAAAGGTGAAGGTGGAGTATTCGACCTTCGGCACCAACGAGGAGCTCTACACCCTGATGAGTCTTGGCAACGAGTTTGATCTGGTTTGTCCGTCCGAGTATATGTTTATGAAGCTCATCGCGGAGGGGAAGGTTCTGGCGTACTCGGATGATTTTTTTGATACCTCTGTGGAGACGAATTACTATGTCAATAATGTTTCCCCGTATATCCGGAATATCTATGAGAGCAATGAGATCAACGGCGAATCCTGGAGTCAGTATGCGGCAGGCTATATGTGGGGCATCACCGGGATGGTGTATGACCCGGAGGAGGTCACCGCGGAGGAGATGAGTTCGCTCACGATCCTTCTGGATGACGACTACAACAAGCAGATCAGCATCAAGGACAGCTCCCGTGACTCTTATTTCATGGCGTTGGCTATTTACAAAAGGGATCTGCTGACATCGGAGGGTTTTACGCAGTCGGAGGATTATGCCGGGCAGCTGCAGGAGGAGATGAACGACGTCAGCACGGAGACCATCGCCGGGGTGGAGGAGATTCTGACCGAGATCAGCCGGAATGCGTATTCCTTTGAGACCGACAGCGGGAAGGCGGATCTCGTGGCCGGAAAGATCGTCGGAAACTATCAGTGGTCCGGCGATGCGGTGTATTCCATGGATCAGGCGGAGGAGGACGATGTCTATCTCGAATTCGCGGTTCCGGAGGAGTGCACGAACATCTGGATGGACGGATGGGTCATGCTGAAGGACGGCATCAGCGGGGATGCGGAGAAACAGCAGGCCGCGGAGGCTTTTGTCAATTTCATCTCCATGCCGGAGAATGCGGTCCGGAATATGTATTACATCGGTTACACCTCCGTCATCGCCGGGAACGAGGATGACACGACGATGTTTGACTACGCAAACTGGTGCTATGCCTCGGAGGATGAGGAGGATGTCGCGGAGTACCCGCTGGGCTATTATTTCAGCGGGAACAGCGAGGATGAGGATTACATCGTCATGGTCGACGAGGAGAATGTCTCTCGGCAGATTTTCGCGCAGTATCCCTCGGAGGATGTGCTGGAGCGCGCAACGATCATGGAGTATTTTTCCACGGAAAAGATGGCGGAGCTGAATCAGATGTGGATCAATATCCGCTGTTTCCATCTGTCGGATTATCCCGCGGCGGTCTGGGTTGCGATTCTCGCGGCAGTGGGGGTCGTGGTGTTAGTGTGTTTGCGGAAGAGGTATATCCGTTTGCACCAGTACGAGTAGAAGGAATAGGTATGGATACAAGACTGGATTCAGGTCAATATTGCGCTGGATTCCGTGCCGATCGGGTGGTATAATTGAGTCCGGAAAGAGAAAAGAAAGGACTGTAAGTATGCCGGAGAATGATAAAAAAACAATTGTGATCCGGTCACAATTGTCGTTTGGAACATTTCTGGAGGTGCGGAAGAGCCGGATCGGGGATGACATACATCTGCTCCTGACCGGAGGGACAGCGCCTCATATCGGTTGTGTCGTTATGAGCACACCCCGGCCGTCTCTGACCGGGGACGGTACAGTCAGTGCGACATCTTCTGTGATTAATGCGGTCGGACATAAAGACGAGGAGATCTGCCGCCTCTTGTCTGAGGCGGTCTGCCGCTCGCACAATTGTCTGACCGTGTGCGTCGGCGGGTTTCATGCGGATCATCTGAGCGCAGGGCAGATCCGCGAAGTACAGCGGGTCGTGAAAGAGGAGCTGATCCCGCAGCTGTCAGACGGAATCTGAGGCCGCTGACGAATCTGTCTTTTCCTGTACAAATTCTATAAATCGTTTCGCCATCGGCGAAAGAGTCTCATTTTTTCTGTAACACAGATCAACGGAAAAGGTCGTCCGGGGCAGCAGGCGTGCGGTCGCGAACGGTGCATGTTCGGGGAAATTGCCGTCCTCCGGCCGTATGGTCATATATTCTGCGATGAGCGCGATACCCATTCCCTTTGTGACGAGATCCAGAACACTGTCAACACGATGGCAGAGGAACGCGATGTTCGGCGAGAAGCCGACGCGGTGGCAGGTGTTCAGAATCAACTGATGGAGGGTGAGGTTTTCTGCAAGGGCAATAAATGTTTCATCCCGCAGCTGCTCCAGATGCAGTTCCTCTTTTCCTGCCAGCGGATGGCTGAGGGGAAGGATACATGACAGAGCATCATCGATGTAGTGGATGTGCTCAAAATTGGCCGGCAGCGGGTTGTACTCCGGCAGATGAGCAAAGATGACATCACAGTTGTAATTGTGGAGCTGGGAGACCAGATCGTTGGGATCCCCTTCAAACATCTGCACCGTACAATTCGGATATTTCTTTTTGAAATCGGTAAGCAGGTTTGTGATGCCGTATTTGGCGGTGGCCGAGATCGTGCCGATCGTGATACGGCCGTGTGCGGACTCCTGCTCTGTTTTCAGCGCGTGCTGATAATCGTATTGTGTCTGTACGATCCGGTTGGCGTAGGGCAGCATCAGTCTGCCGAATGAAGTCAGGACAACTCTGCGGGATGTTCGCTCAAACAGAGGAACACCCAGTTCCTTTTCCATTGCCATGATGTGTTTCGACAGCGAAGACTGACCGATAAACAGGCGCTCGGATGCTTCTATATAGCTGGCACAGTCTGCCAGAACAATAAATTCACGAAAGTAATCAATGTTCATTTAGTAAACTCCTACAAAATATTGTGAAAAAATAAACAAAATTTATGAGAATAATCAATTCCTGTTTGGAATTGATTGTACTTTAAATCGAATTGCTTGTCAATAGTGCATAAATTATAATCATTATGTCATAATTTTTTGTTTTATAAGACAAATGGAACCTGCGGAACTGATACGGCGCCATCAGATCCGCGCAGAACCGAAGCACAATTTTATAAGAAGAGGAGAGTTTCCAGAAATGAACGCACAGAAAAAAGTTCCGCTTTGGCGGAAAACAATCTACGGGCTCGGCACCGGCGGCGGAAATATTTTCAGCCAGATCGGAGCGGCCTTTTTGCTTAGCTACTACACAGATACCGCGATGATGGCCGCGGCTGCCATCGGCACGATGTTTGTCATTTGCCGTGTCTTTGACGGCGTCAGCGATTTCGCCATGGGCGCTATTGTGGACAAGACGAATACCCGCTGGGGGAAAGCCAGACCCTGGCTGATTCTGTCCGGCCCTCTCACCGCTCTGGGCATTATCCTGTTGATGAATGTTCCTATGGGTGCCAGTGACGGTGCGAAATTGGTCTATGCATATGCGACTTACATATTCATGAATGTCATCGTGTATACAATATTCGGTATCTCCAATACCGCACTGCTTCCGCTGATGACGCGGAATGCGAAGGACAGCACGATGCTTGCCACCTTCTCAGCAGTCGGCAACAATGTGATCGGCCTGCTTGCAGGTACGGCGATCACTCCGCTGGTGATGGCTCTCAGCTGGCGTTGGGCCAGTGTAGTACTCGGCTGTGTTGCCGGTGTGCTGATCCTGATCTCCGGTCTGGTCAATAAGGAAATCACTCCGGAAGAGGGCGAGGAGATGGAGAATATAGAAAAACCGTCTCTGAAACAGCAGTTTCCTTCTGTTATGAGAAACCGGTATTTCTGGCTTCTTCTGCTGATCGGCGTTTTCTCTCTGTTGATGAACGCGAATGCCATTGCAGCGCAGACATATTATTGCAATGCGGTTCTCGGGAAGCCACTCTTTATGTCTGTGCTGATGACCGCAGGTCAGGCGCCGGGTATTGTCATTTTGTTCCTGATGCCTGTGATCTCAAACAAATGGTCGAAACGCTCGTTCCTGACTTTGGGCGCGGTGTTGCTGATCATCGGCTTTGTCATCACCGGTCTTGCGGGTACCAATCAGCCGATGATCGTATTCGGAACAGTGATTCGTTCGCTCGGCGCGGGTCCGCTTCTGAGCGCGGTGTTCGCCTTGGTGCCGGATGTGGTTGAGTACGGCAACTGGAAATACGGCATGCGGTCGGAGGGTCTGATCTCCTCCGCGCAGTCCATCGGTTCCAAAATCGGTATGGGCTTAGGGTCTGCGATGTGTGCATGGATTCTCGCGGGAGTCGGTTATGACGCCACAGCAGAAGTGCAGTCCGCAACTGCTGTCGCTGCCATTAAGTTCGACTATACCTACATGGGTGCGATTTTCGGTGTTGTGATTCTGATTCTGGTGCTGCTTACCAATGTTGAGAAATTTGCACCGCAGTACCGTGGCGGGCAGGCACAGCCGGAGAAGGCAGTATAAATGTCGGGACAAGGAGAAAGGATTACTGTAATGGAAGAAAAAAATAACACAGAGACATTGGATTATGATAAATTGGACGGTTCTCTGAAATTCGGCGGTCCGCCGGAAGATATGCAGGTGAAGATGGCGGATATCAGCTGGGTGAAACGGAAGAAACTGGATATCGCGTATGCGGCGGATTCACCGAATCAGGTTCTGGATTTGTATTATCCCCAGGAAGGGGACGGACCCTTTGCCGTGCTTCTGCATCTCCACGGCGGCGGATTCGGGCTTGGCGATAAGCGGGACGACCATATGGATACCTACCTGAAGTTTCTGAGCAAAGGAATTGCGGTGGGTTCTATCGAGTACCGGCTCAGCGGGGAGGCAATTTTCCCGGCCGCGGTTCTGGACTGCCGGGAGGCGGTTCGCTTCCTGAGAAGAAATGCGGCGGAATTCAATCTTGACCCGGATCATTTCGGCACCATCGGCGGTTCCGCCGGAGGCAACCTGAGCGCGATTCTGGGCATGAATATTCCCAACGGGAAATTCCCCGGCGAGGAGAACCTGACACTGGACGGAAGCTGCAGTGTCAATGTGGCGGTGGATCAGTTTGGCCCGATTGATTTTGCGGTCATGGATGATATGGCTCGCGAGAACGGGGTCAGCTTTGTTGACCACGACCAACCGGAGTCGGCTGAGAGCAGTTACATGGGCGGCCCGCTTCCGACACTGGATCCGGATTATCTGGCGCAGGCGAATCCGATCACCTATATCAATCCGGATATGGCTCCGTTGCTGGTGCAGCACGGCTGCATTGACAGGCTGGTTCCTTATCAGCAGTCGGTTCTGCTCGTGGATTAGGTGAAAAAGGCTGACGGGGAGGAGCGGGTAGAAATTACGACCATTCCCACGGCTGATCACTAGGATGCCCAGTACGGAACAGAGGAGAACCTGACAATTATATGGAACTTTCTGAAAAAGTATCTGTAAGATGAGGGCGCCGTACCCAATGCGGGCGCGGCGCCTTTTTAAAATATGGAGAACACAATGAATTTAACGGAGAAACCATTTTATCTGACAGAGGAACAGGTGTGCTGGGTGAAGGAGACTTTGGCCTCCCTTGACACAAAACAGAAAGCCGGGCAGCTGTTTTGTGTGATGGGGCAGGATTACAGTGCACAGGAGCTGAACTCTCTGGTACAGGATTACTGCATCGGCGGCATCCTGTTCCGCCCTGCTCCGGCGAAGGATATCCGTGCATGGTATGAGCCGCTGGATGCGGCAGCGGAGATCCCGCTCTTAAAGGCTGCAAATCTGGAGGAGGGCGGCTCCGGCGGCCTGTCGGACGGTACATTTTTCGGATGGCCGATGACCGTCGCCGCGACGGACAGCGGGGATATGATGGAAAAGTTTGCGAAGGTCTGTGCGAGGGAGGGACAATCGGTCGGCATTAACTGGCCATTTTCCCCGGTCTGCGATCCGGATCTGAATTTTCGGAATCCGATCACGAATGTGCGGACCTGCGGGTCAGACCTGCAGCGGGTGAAGGAGTTTTGTTCCCGATATGTGACAACGCTTCAGGCGGAGGGAGTAGCTGCCTGTGCAAAGCATTTCCCAGGAGATGGCGTGGATTTCAGAGACCAGCATCTGCATCCGACCTACAACAGTCTGTCTGCAAAAGAATGGTATGAAAGCTACGGGGCGGTTTACCGGCAGCTGATTGAGGACGGGCTCATGAGCATTATGGTCGGTCATATCGTACAGCCGAATGTCGCCATGGAGATTAATCCTGCGCTTACATTTGAGGAATGTCTGCCGGGCTCTTTGTGTCGGGAACTTCTGACCGGTGTACTCCGGGAACGGTTTCATTTTAACGGGCTGATCACCACGGATGCAACGATTATGAGCGGGTTTACACAGGCGTTGCCGCGCCGACAGGCTATTCCGCAGGCAATTGCGGCAGGCTGTGATATGCTTGTATTTAATACGGATTTTTATGAAGACTATCAGTATATACTGGAAGCCCTCGCAAACGGCAATCTGACGCCGGAGCGGCTGGATGAGGCTGTGACCAGAATTCTGGCATTAAAGGCGAAGGTGGCGGGAAAGCGGCCGAAGCCTGCGACGGATGTTCCGTCCGTGCAGTGGCAGGCAGAGTGTGCCGATCAGTGTGTCACACTGGTCAAAAATGTGCAGGATGTCCTTCCGATTACGCCCCGGCGTTTTCCGCGGATCCGTCTTGTGACATTCGGAAATGACAGCACGGCGGACGGAAGCATGACTGATATCGCGGAGGAATTGCTTCGGGCGGAAGGTTTTGAGACGGAGCGGTTTGACATTGCGAGGGAAGAGATGCACGGCACAAAGAGCCTCCCGGGAGACCGGCTGACATTGTATCTGGCGAACTGTGAACACGCCTCAAACCAGACGGCGATCCGGCTGTTCTGGGCGAAAAAACATGCGCTGGACGTACCGCGGCATGTGGAGGAAGAGCCGAGCATATTTGTATCTTTTTCCAACCCGTATCACCTGCAGGATGTGCCGCGGGTGAAGACCTATATCAACGCGTATAGCTGTCATCGGCCGATGATCGAAGCGGTAATCGCAAAGCTCACGGGGAAAAGTGAATTCCACGGGGTTTCTCCGGTGGATGCTTTCTGCGGACTGCCGGATACCCGGCTGTGAGAAAGAAAAAGTGAGTTAAAAAATAAGAAGAAATGTTGTTGCGGGACAGAACAAAGAGGAGTACGATGAAATACAAAGCAGTGATTTTTGATCTGGATGGCGTGATCTGCTATACGGACCGGTATCATTATCTGGCGTGGAAACAGATTGCGGATCGGGAAGGGATTTATTTTGATGAGCGCATTAATGACCGCCTTCGCGGCGTGAGCCGGATGCAGAGTCTGGAAATCATTCTGGAGAAGGCGGATCGAGCCTATTCGGAAGAGGAAAAACGCGCACTGGCAGAGGAAAAAAATCAGGCGTACCGCGAGTTCCTTGTGCAAATGACGCCCGGGGATCTGCCGGAAGAGGTAAAAAAGGTATTGCATACTCTGAAGAAGGCAAAGATACGGATGGCGATCGGATCCTCCAGTAAGAACACGAAACTGATTTTAAAGCAGATCGGGTTGGAGAATTTTTTTGACGCTGTCAGTGACGGAACCAACATCACACACTCCAAGCCGGATCCGGAGGTATTTGTAAAAGCTGCGGCGATGCTGAACCTGCCGCCGAAAGACTGTGTTGTGGTGGAGGATGCAGGGGCAGGCATCGAGGCGGCTTACCGCGGCGGATTTGCCTCTGTTGGGATCGGCGAGGCCGCCCGCGCACCGAAGGTGACTTACCCGCTCTCTTCCGTCGGCGGACTGCCTGCAATTTTATTTCAGGAATAGAAAAGGAGGTAAAACGAAATGCCAAATAGCATTCCGATTATCAATCAGACATTGGAATTGTCGGAGGTAAAGGATCAGTGGTTTCTGGATCAGAGATGGAACTGCTGGTGCCTGGAGGATGTACTGTATACGATGAAGGCGACAACGCCGAAATTTCAGCGCCTCAGTATTTTTGTTCCGGCGCCCTATATGAAGGAGGGCGGTGTGATCAATCCGGAGGGCAGCGTGAACGGATATACGGCAAAGACTGCGCCCGTCATCATGAACAACAACTCGGCGGGATATATGCAGATGCCTCATATGTGGCTGGGAGGTCCGCGCTGCTTTGGCGGGAATTATCTGGAGCGGGGATTTGTCTATGTGACCTGCGGAAACCGCGGCCATGAGTCCAGAGATGAAAACGGGAAGCGCTGCGGGAAAATACCGGCCAACCTGGTCGATTTAAAGACCGTGATCCGTTTCCTGCGCCACAACGCGGAATTCCTGCCGGGCGATATGGAAAAAATCGTATCGATCGGATGGAGCGCGGGCGGTGCCATGTCCACCCTGCTCGGTGTGACCGGAAATAATAAGAAATATGATCCGTATCTGGAAGAGGCGGGCGCTTTTATGGATGAGCGGGACGATGTCTATGCGGCGCAGATTTATTGCCCGATCATAGATCTGGAGCACGCCGACCTCGCTTATGAGTGGATGTTTTCTGCAGACAAGGAAAATGAGGCTTCCCCGGCGGGACCGGCCGGAGTTATGACCCCTTTTCAGGAAGCTTTGTCCGAGAAACTGAAGGAGATGTATATAGAGTATTTTAATGGGATGCAGCTTCGGGATCCCGACACCGACGAGGCACTCATCCTGAATGCCGACGGACGGAGCGGGAGCGCGTATGATTATCTGATGGACAAAATTTCCTCCTCCGCCACCAAATACCTGACAAAGCTGGCGGCGGGAGAGTTGGAGGAAAAATACACCCCGGAGGATTATCTGAAGGGAAACTACAGCTATGAGGCGCCCGCACCCATGGGCGGCGAAGATGAGGATTCCGCAGATCTGATGCAGGGACATGCCGGCCCGGGAGTGGCACTGAATAAGCCGCCGGTGGGAGGCCCGGAGAATGCACCGGCAGAGCCGCCGACACTGGGCGATATGGTTTCCCGTCCGCTGAAGGGCATTCCGGCACCTCCGCCGTTTGTTCCGTCGACGGTCATGATGCAGGGGAAGGACAAATCCGCGTGGCTGACATGGGATGGAAAACAGGCCGTTGTCTCGGATCTGGATACCTATGTGCTGAATCATCGTCGGAGGATGAAGCCTTGTACCTCCTTTGATACATTGAAGTGCGACAGCGGGGAAAACAAAGTGTTCGGAAAACCGGAGCAGGCGGTGGTACATTTTGACAATTCCGTGGCGGCAGCGATCGCATCCCTGAAGGATCAGTTCCCGGAGGAGTATGCGAAATACTATATGCCGTTTGCGATCGAGGCAGAGGATCCCGGGCTTGATGTGCAGAGAGATTTAAACAACCCGATGCACTATATCGGTACGGAGGAAGTGTCAGACAGCGCGAAATATTTCCGTATCCGTGTGGGAGCCTCGGACGCGGACACCTCCTTTACAGTGAGTATGGCGCTGGCGCTGAAGCTGGCAAATGCCGGAAAGCCGGTGGATTATGCGCTGGTGTGGGATAAGCCGCATTGTGAAGCGGATTATCCGGGAGAGTTCTGCGACTGGATTGAGTCCGTCTGCGCGAGGTAAGGATCATGGGGATGGATTACAGTAAAATCAACCGCTGGATTCTGGGAGAAGACCGGTTTGATCCGCTTCACCCTGGAAAATGCGAGGCGGTGATGTCTCTGGGAAACGGTTATCTCGGCCTGCGCAGTGCCGCGGAGGAACGGTATCTGAATGAGACCAGAGGACTGTTTGTGAACGGTACTTTTAATAAGTTTGATCCGGATGCGGTGACGGAGCTTCCGAATGTCCCGGACATGACGGCGATTGAGCTGTGGCTTGACGGGGAGCGGTTTCATCTGGAGCAGGGAATGGTGGAGGAGTATGCCCGTGAGCTGAATATTCACACTGCCCAATTGTCACGTAAAGTGGTGTGGGCTTCTCCGAAGGGGAACCTGTTCCGTTTTACCTTCTGCCGTGTCGTATCGCTCAGCCGGCTGCACGAGTTTGCTCTCCGGGTGGAGATCACTCCGCTTTCCGGTGATGTGCAGATGAGAGTGCGTTCCGGCATTGACGGCCGGGTAACAAACACCGGCGCACAGCATTTTACAGACGGGGAAAAGCGCTTTTATGACGGACAGTACATTCAGTATGTGCCGAAGACTACAGAGTCACAGATCACATTTGTCGAAAATGCGGGACACCGTTTTGCCGTGAACGGGGCGGCGGTCGGTGTTCCAATGGAAGTCAACATGGATCTGCGCACTGTCTACGGAGAATACCGGCTGCAGATCGGTCGGGACGAGACGCTCTCTATTGAAAAATACTGCAATGTCTATACAACGCGCGATCTGGATATGCAGGGAAAGACAGTGGCTCAGATTCAGAAACTGTCTCTGGATGCGCTGAAGGATCAGGTACAGAGAGGGTACGATGCCGCGGCGGAAGAGACGGCAAATGATTGGAGAAAACAGGTCTGGGACCAGATGCCGGTCATTATCGAGGGGAATGATTATGATCAGTTTGCCGTGCGTTTTGCTCAGTATCATATGAGGCTTATGGTTCCGGCTCATGACAACCGGATGAATATCGGCGCCAAGGGGCTGTCGGGCGAGGGCTACCGGGGACACTGTTTCTGGGATACGGAGATTTTTCTCCTTCCCTATTATATTTTCACACAGCCGGAGATTGCCCGAAAGCTGGTGGAATACCGATATCTGTCTTTGCCGGGCGCACACAAGAAGGCCGAGCACAACGGATATGAGGGCGCCATGTTCCCATGGGAATCAGCCTGGCTGGATGACGGCGAGGTGACTCCGGAGTATCAGGGAGTGGACATCGTCACCGGACTGCCGATCAAGGTATGGTCGGGTTTTATTGAGCAGCACATCACGGCGGATGTGGCTTTCGGTGTGTGGCAGTATTACACGATCACCGGCGATCAGGATTATATGGATCGGTACGGTTATGAGCTGATTTTCGATACGGCGCGGTTCTGGGTATCCCGGCTGGAGGATGTCTGCCGGCAGATTCATGAGAGCGTGAATCCGGCAACCGGAGTCACAGAGTTCACGGAAACGGTGACGGAGGACGGTCTCTATCATATCTGTGATGTGGTCGGGCCGGACGAATATAAGGAACACAAGACCGATAACGCGTTTACCAACTATCTGGCCGTCTGGAATATCCGGAAAGCGATGGAATACTATAGCGTGCTGAAGGAGGAACAGCCGGAGCGGTTTGACCGGTTGAATGAGAAACTGAATCTGGATGAGGCGTATGCCCTGTGGTCGCAGAAGGTGGATAAGGTGTTTTTGCCGGTTCCCAATGTGTGCGGGATACTGCCGCAGGATTCTACCTACCTGACATTGAAGGACATTGATCTCTCAAAATATAAGGCGCAGGATTTTGTGGCAGGAATCATGAGGGACTACAATCTGACGCAGATCAACCAGATACAGGTGAGCAAACAGGCTGATGTGCTGGTTCTCTTCTTCCTTCTGGAGGATTTGTTCCCCCATGAGGTGAAAAAGGCCACATGGAAATACTACGGTGACCGGACGCTCCACGATTCCTCCCTGTCTCTCTGCACGCATGCGGTTCTGGCAGCAGATATGAAGGAGCGGGAGATGGCGTATGACCTGTTCCGCAAATCGGAGGACATCGACCTCGGACCGGTGATGACAACCTCAGATGCCGGAATCCATGCCGCCTCCTTCGGCGGTATCTGGCAGGGAGCGGTTTACGGGTTTGGTGGGCTGCGGATGCTCGGAGGAAAGCTGCGCATCGATCCAATCCTGCCGGATGCGTGGGAGAAGCTGAGGTATGAGATTTTCTGGAAAGGACAGGTTCTGCGGGTGACTGTGGCAAAAACTGAGGTGATTGTGGAAAATCTGTCCGGCACACAGCCGGTAGAGTTGGAACTTTGCGAAGAGACGGTTATGCTGAAAGACAGCGTAAGGCATGCGATAAATAAACAGTGAGAAAAAGGAGGGAACCTTAATGAATCAGGTAAGAGATTTACGCTCGGCACTGGAATTGTTAAAGACAATGCCGGGGCAGTTGGTGGAGACGGATGTGGAGGTGGATCCTCATGCGGAGCTGGCCGGTGTGTATCGTCATGTGGGTGCCGGCGGTACGGTTATGCGGCCGACCAGACAAAACGGGCCGTCCATGCTGTTCCATAATATCAAAGGCCATCCCGGGGCCAGTGTTTCCATCGGTCTGCTGGCCAGCCGCGAGCGGGTGGCGGCTCTTCTGGGCTGTGACAAAAAAGATCTGGGCCAGTTGTTAAGGAGCGCGGCGACAAATCCGGTGGAACCGGTGTTGTCCGCGGAACCGGCTCCCTGTCAGGAAATCGTGTACCGTGCGGAGGATCCGGATTTTGATCTGTTCCGGTTGGTTCCGGCGCCGACGAACACGCCGGACGATGCCGGTCCGTATATCACGATGGGGATGTGTTACGCAACACACCCCGATACGGGGAAATCCGATATTACGATCCATCGTATGTGTATCCAGTCGAGGGATGAGATTTCCATCTTTCTCCAGCCGGGCAGCCGTCATATCGGCGCCATGGCGGAGCGTGCGACGGAGCTAAACCAGCCGCTTCCGATCTCGGTGTCCATCGGTGTGGATCCGGCGATCGAGGTGGGAGCCTGTTTTGAACCGCCCACAACACCTCTCGGATATGATGAGCTGGCTGTGGCGGGCGCCATCCGCAAAGAGCCGGTGAAGCTTTGCCGGTGTCTGACCGTCAATGAGCGGGCCATTGCCAACGCGGAGTATGTTATCGAGGGTGAGATTGTTCCGGGCATTCATGTGCAGGAGGATCAGAATACGAACACAGGCTACGCCATGCCGGAATTCCCGGGATATACCGGGGAGGCATCCTCCGAGTGCTGGCTGATTAAGGTAAAAGCCGTGACCACGAGAAAAAATCCGATTATGCAGACTGTGATCGGGCCGTCAGAGGAGCATGTTAATCTGGCAGGAATTCCCACGGAAGCCAGTATTCTTGAGATGGTGGAGAAGGCAATGCCCGGCATTGTAAAGAATGTATATGCCCATTCGGCGGGCGGCGGAAAATATATGGCTGTGATGCAGTGCAGGAAGCAGGTGCACACGGATGAAGGAAAGCAGCGGCAGGCAGCGCTGCTGGCGTTCTCTGCGTTTTCAGAGCTGAAAAATATCTTCCTTGTGGACGAGGACGTGGATATTTTTGCCACAAATGATGTG
>JAJPYF010000102.1:31595-34677 GCA_021205085.1 Clostridiales bacterium
TGTGCTCTGGGCGATGAATACCCGTTTTCAGGGAGACATGGATATCATAAAGATTCCCGGTGTGCGCTGCCATCCGCTGGATCCCAGCGCGCGGCCGGCGTACTCGCCATCCATTCTGGATGTGGGTATCAGCTGCAAGATGATCTATGACTGCACCGTACCGTTCCCGCTCAAAGAACAGTTCCGCAGGGCGCAGTTTATGGATGTGGATCCGACGAAGTGGGTGCCGGATCTGAGATAGTAAGCTTATTTGTCAAACCCTCTATAAGATCGGCGGCGCCGGGCGGGTGTCCGGCGTCCGCCGAACAGTTGACGGGTGGAGTAAACGATAGAACAGGCTGAAGATAATACGGCGTGCAAGGGATGAGAGAAGGAAATCAGGCGATGGGAAAAAGGTTGATTGTAGGGGCAAGCGGAGCCAGCGGTATGCCGATACTGGTGAAATGTCTGGAATTGATTCGTGAATCCGGAGAGTTTGAGGTAACGCTGATCATGACAGACAGTGCAAAGCTGACATTTCACCAGGAGATGGAGGGGGTTATGTCCGTTTCAGATCTGTGCGGGATGGCAGATCAGGTGGCAGATATCCGGAATATCGGCGACAAGCCGGCCAGCGGATCCTACCGGACGGAGGGAATGCTGATCGTCCCCTGCAGTATGAAGACCGTTGCCGGTATCCACAGCGGCTACTCGGACAATTTGCTGCTCCGCGCGGCGGATGTGACGCTGAAGGAGCACAGACCGCTCGTTCTTGCAGCCAGGGAGACGCCGCTCAATGCCATTCACCTGCGGAATATGCAGGAGTTGTCCCTGATTCCGGGTGTCTTTATCATTCCGCCTATGATGGCTTTTTATCACCGGCCGAAAACCATTGACGAGATGGTGTACCATATCGCGGCCAAGCTGGTGGAACCTTTCGGAGTGGAGGCTCCGGAGTATCGACGGTGGGAGGGATTATGATTTCCTGATTAAGACGTAAAGCAGATTTTGACATATGAAAAGAGGGAAGTCGATGGATGATTTGCCATCGGTTTCCCTCTTTTTGAATTCTGTCTGATTGGAGTATAAGCTATGCTTTGGTCATCGGCTGGAATTCTACTTTTACACGCATCCCAAGCCCTGCTGCCAGTCTCCGCAGCGTTTTTATGGACGGATTTCCGCCTCCGCTCTCAAATTTGCTGATATGGAATCTTTCTACTTACCTTAAGATTAGCCCGATGCGTATTATTCGAGCGATTCCATATGTGATCATTATTTTCATCGTAATGTTTGTGGGAAACATGAGTCAGCGTGTACTGCCGAGTACCGGCAATGAGCGCAGGGATATGTGGATCGCAGTTATTGTAAACTCTGCGATGACAGCAGCAATTTATGCAGGAATGGTGACTTTGTCCGGTTTTACAATTATTGCTTAAAACAACTTATATTGAACCCTATTCTTAAAAAACAGATGAGGCTCTCGTATTTTGCGAGGGCTTCATCTGTTTCGGTAGTACATCAGATGGTTGAGTGACGAAGCACAGTTTACATGTATTTGGCTAGGACTCGATCTCTCAGATCCTCGCCGCGCTGAAAAGCTTCAAACAGAGATATTTTCTGCTCGTATCCCTTTACAATCCGCTCGGTTCGCTCCGGATCTGCCTGAGAGTCACGCTGATACATCCTGCGAATATAATCCGGTGAGGGCAGCTTGCTGATATCCACCAGGGATCGGTCTGTCACATAGGACAGGAGCTTCAGTTCCGAGGAGGCAAAGCTCTGTGTTTGAATGCGGAGCAGTCCCTTTTCGGAGGAAGGCACATCCGTTCCGACAAAGAGACTTTTTCCGCTGTCATAGATCGGTGCCATCCGGAGAAATTTTAATGTATTTGCATCGCGGAGAATGGATATGTTGCTCAGATGACGGTCGCGGTTAGACAGAATAAAATCCGTCATGATCTGATATTCCAGATCCCGGCGAAGCTGCCCGGTATCCATACCGTATTTTCCGCAGACAGAAATAAAATGCTCATAGGTAGACTGATCGCCCGGTTGTTTCTCAGAAGTTACGACTGCGTAGGCAGATACAAGTTCCAGTTGCTGGTTGGTAAACAGTTTGGAATAACAGCCAAAGTCGTATGCTTTTTCTTTGATGTGTATCAGTCTGTAGGAGGTATGGTTTTCGTATCCCTGTCTGAGATGAAGCTCGGACGCGATGACTTCGTTTATGCCTTCTGCAGATAAGTGGCCGGTATTTCCCTTTATGAGAATACGGTCGCCGCTTTCGGAGATTGCCCATGTTTTTTCCAGTTGTCCCTGCAGAGAACTGTTAGGTGTAAGTTCGGGAGAAGTATTCGGCTCCGTCAGATCTGTGAGCAGGTTATCACGAAAGTCGTTGTCAAACAGATTTACATCCTTCCATGTCAGGTCGGATATAGCCGGTTTTATCCAATAATAATCGGTCAGACTTAAGCCGAGATTTTTTACAAGATAATCTTCGGGACCAAGCAGACCTTTTTTTAACAGCATTTCAGAAATTTTTCCCTGACTGATTGGAACAGACCGCGTCTTCCACCAATCGCGCAGCCAGCCGGAGGATATTTTTGACTGGAGCGGTGCAAGCTCCGGATGCAGGATCTGTCCGGAAAAACGGATCATTGTGCCATCTTCGGAGAACTGTGCTGCTGTAATCGGATCATTTTTGCGCATGATGAGATAATTCATACATGATCACCTCCAATTCTTTCTGAGAAATCAGGTCATCAATTTCCCATGCGGCAAAGTCATTTATAAAATATTCCTTGTCACAGCTTAAAGAAAAAAGATCTTTTTTATAAGTATGTCCATTGTAAGGAAATTCCATATAACAAATTTTGTTGCTGGCAAAAATACGGGCATTAATGATACCGTGACTTGTTTCGATAGGAGAAACTTCCTCACAGATATTTAGAAACTCTTCGGTTTTCTTCGCATAGTCTTTCAGCATGATGGAACCCCTTTTTCTGATATTATACTGGTATACCGGTATAGAATCAAGTTGAAATCTACAGAACCGGAACCGCGCCGCCCGCAACTTCCCAGAGGTACAGGCTCGCGACGCTGC
>JAJPYF010000158.1 GCA_021205085.1 Clostridiales bacterium
TTTCAAAGGAGGATAATTACAATGAAGATTTTAGGTGTTTCTCTGGGAACCAAGAACGGCAACAATGATACGATGTGCCGTGTTGCTCTGGAGGCTGCAAGGGAGATGGGGGCTGAGATTGAGTTTATTCATCTACTCGACTGGGATATCCAGTATTGTTCCGGCTGTGTGGCATGTTCCCGTGGTCTGGTTATGGGCAAGGGCATGATCTGCACACGCAAGGACGATTTCAAGACTTTCTATGAGAAGATCGTGGAGGCCGACGGTGTGATTATGGTGGATCCGATCTTTGAGTCCGGCGCTTCCGGGCTGTATCATGTGATCACAGACCGTATGGGTCCGGGACATGATACAGGCATGCTCAAGATGCTGGACGGAAAGCTGAAGGAGCAGGGCAAGGAAGGCTTAAATCCCAGATACTTCAGGCAGAAAGCGATGGCATTTGTCGGAATCGGCGGATCCGACTGGGCTGTGCGCTGCGAGACAGATCACGCGATGTTCGCGCTCAGCCAGGGCTGGAAGATCGTGAACAACGAGTACTTCTCATGGTGCAAGGATGTTATCATGCAGGACGACAAGATCGAGCGCATGAAACAGATCGCAAAGAACCTTGTGGAAGCCGCGCAGTACATCATCGATACGGATATGCAGGTTGAGGGTTCTGAGAATGTCTCTCTCTGGAAAGGCACGGAGGGCGCCTGCCCGCACTGCCAGGGGAATGCATTCTATATTTTCCCGGGCACCATGCACTGTGTGTGCGAGTATTGCGGCCTGGAGGGTACGCTGGAGGTCTCGGAGAGTGGAGCGTTTAAGTTTGTGAATGATGAGTCTATCGTACCGAACGGGCTTCTGGAACATGCACATGACGTTATGACTGGTAAATTCGCCCATGGTCAGGACATCTTTGAGAATGAGGGCCGCCTGATAGACCTTTATAAAGATCCGGCGTTTAAGGCGCGCAAGGCTCACTACACAGCGGTTTGCGAGCTGACAACGCCTCCGTCCAAGGAAAAATAGTCCATATTCAGAATTGTTTTTTGCGTCAGGCTCATACATTGTGAGCCTGACGATACTATTTGATTTTCAGGGAATGAAGGTATACTTTTGGGATAGGAAATCAATTTTGTATGGGGAACATAAGACAGGGAACCGCGGGTATCTCATTGAGAGCGGGGGCTTTTGATGAGGTCGTTCCCTGTTTCTATGTGGAGGAAAGAGTTAGGATACCGCTCCTGTTGCAGTAGATTTTATAATCATATCATTAAAAGAAAAGAGGATACTGAAAATGGCAGATTTTAAATTTGAACCCATGCGGAGTCTGATCTATGTGGACTGCGAGTGCGAGGATTACAGACCGAAGCTGCAGAGATGGCTTTACAAGACACATGTTCCGGACAGCATTTCTCAGTTTGAGCCGTATGTGACGAAGTATGCGTTTTATCCGTCCTTCCCGATTCCGCCTGAGGGCGACCGTTTCGGGTATGCGAGAATGCAGCTCACCGAGCATCACTGGCTTGTGAGCGATCTGGATCCCCGTCTGGAGATCAAGGCGATCGCGGAGACCTTCCCGTTGGATGTGTTGGTATGGCAGGGCAACATCCCGGCGGCGGCGCTCGGCGGCGGACAGATCGATTCTGAGGGAGATGCCGGAAACGCAGCGCGTCAGTCCAATGACGCAGCGGGCAAGCCGTTTATCTTCTGCTTCCTTCCGATGTGGTGGGAGAAGGATATCAAGGGCAAGGGCCGCACGATCGAGGACGGCGCAAACTATCGCTACAATATGTCCATCGGATTCCCGGAGGGCGTAGACAAGGCAGAGGGCGAGAAGTGGCTCTTTGAGAAGGTAATTCCGATCATGGAGGCAGCTCCGGAGGTCACTCGTATTCTGGCCAGCAAGGTGAAAAAGGACATCAACGGCTGCGTGATGGATTGGACGCTTGAGATCTGGTTTGAGAATCAGTCCGGATGGTACAAGGTGATGGTTGAGGATATGAAGGCGCTGGAGAAGCCCGCGTGGGCGCAGCGGGATGCTTTCCCATTCCTGAAGCCGTATCACAATATCTGCAGCGCAGCGGTTGCGGATTATACCTCGGCAAACAACCTGACAAACTATCACGGATACATCACGATGAGATAGTCTGTACTGTAAATGCTTTGATTCTTTTCCCCGGAGGCGGTGCTTCCGGGGATTTTTATGCGAAAATTGATTTTCTTCTATTTTTCGCTTGACATATGTACGGAGTTAATATAAACTAACCTCAGAAGGCAATGAAAAGCCTTATATTTTTTGAAACTGAGTTATAATAAGCTAACCAAAGTAAGGGAGATATAATTATGAGCGTAGTGATCATCGGAGGACATGAGCGGATGGAGACACAGTATAAGGATATCTGTAAACGGTACAAGTGCAAGGCCAAGGTGTTTACCAAGATGAAGACCGACCTGAAAAACAAGATCGGCAGTCCGGATCTGATGATTTTATTTACGTCAACTGTCTCCCACAAGATGGTGCACTGCGCGGTGGCGGAGGCGGAGCGCAGCAATGCGATCGTCGAGCGTTCCCACAGCAGCAGCGCCAGCGCGCTGATCGGGATTCTGGAGCAGTACGCCTGATGCCTGATTGACAGGGGTTTGAATCGTTGAAAAAGTAGAAATTTGTGCGTCGGGAATAGACGGAGGAAAAGAGGGAAATACTAGACACAACAAAAACAGCAGCAGGAGGAGATTTATGCCGACGGAGACGATCACACGGTATCTGACAAGCACAAAGACAGCGAAAAATATCCAGATGAATCTGGTTATGCAGTGTGCGCCGGTTTTGAAGAATGTGAAGATGTCCTGTCTGTTTACGATGCCGGCCGGGTGCTGTGAGAGAATCGCTTTTCATCTTCGCAGGACCGGCGTGCGGTTTTGCTGCCTGCGCAGAGGGAACGAGCGGGAGCTTATTTTCCTGTATCGGGAGGAGTGGTTGAAGTCCTATCTGGAACAGGAGGATGTCGCCGCATTTTTGAGTCAGTATGGTTATACGGGAGGGTCTTTGGATCAGAAGCTGCAGCATCTGAGAGAGCAGATTTCGTATTTTTATTGTAAATCACAGGGGTTTCCCCATGAGATGGGCGTGTTCCTCGGCTATCCGCTGGAGGATGTCGTGGGATTTATCGAGCATCAGGGAAGAAATTGCAGCTACATAGGGTATTGGAAGGTATACTCGGATGTAGAGCGCGCGAAGCGGATGTTCTGTGCGTTTGACGAGGCGAAAGACTGCGCTGTGAACGAATTTTTTTCCGGAAAAAACATTCGGGAAATCGCCTGTTGATAAAATAGAAAAGAGGAGATAAAAAATGGCAGAGGTAAAAATTCTTTATTGGTCAGGGACGGGAAACACGGCGGCGATGGCACAGCTCGTCGCGGACGGCGTGACAGCCGGAGGCGCGACGCCGGTGATCGTTCCGTTTGAGGAGACCACGCCGGACGCTCTGGCGAATGAGACAGCCTATGCGCTGGGCTGCCCGTCCATGGGTTCGGAGCAGCTGGAGGAATCTGTGGTAGACCCGTTTGTCGAGGAGCTTGTCACTTCCGTATCCGGGAAAAAGATCCTGCTGTTCGGATCCTACGGCTGGGGCGACGGCGAGTGGATGAGAGACTGGGTGGAGCAGATGACAGGCGCGGGAGCCGAGATGATCGAGGCGGAGGGCGTGATCTGCAATGACGCGCCGGATTCCGATGCGGAGGAAGCACTGACTGCCGCAGGAAAAGCGCTGGCCGCGGCGGTAAACTAAACCCCCAAAATAATACCTTCATAAAACCAGAGAAACGCCGGGGAGAGATCTCCGGTGTTTTTCTGATTTCAGGTTGTCATGAATATATTTTCAACTTGCGGAGATACTGACGGTAGTATCAAATGGAAAGGAAAAACAGATGTCAGAGCAGGTTGGAAGATAGAGTTTATTATTTGAAAATCCGCCTTATCTTATCAGCAGCAGCTCCGTAGTGGGGACGAAGGAGGGCGAGGGCCCTCTGGGAGAAGCGTTTGATATGGTGGGCGAGGATGATATGTTCCACAGTGAAAACTGGGAGGCGGCGGAGAGCGCGCTCCAGAAGAAGGCGATGGAGATTATGATGGGAAAGGTCAATGTGGCGCCGGGCGACATCCGCTATCTGTTCGGCGGCGATCTGCTGGGACAGTCGGTGGCGACCTCCTTCGGTCTCGAATCCTTTGAGATACCGTTGGTAGGGCTGTACGGAGCCTGTTCCACATGCGGCCTGGCGCTGTCGCTGGCAGCGATGACTGTGGCTGCCGGCTACTCCGATCTGGCCGCGGCGGTGACATCCAGCCATTTTGCCAGCGCGGAAAAGCAGTTCCGTTTTCCGCTGGAGTATGCGAACCAGCGCCCGCTGTCCACGACATGGACCGTTACCGGAAGCGGCGCGTTTTTGCTGGCGGGGAAAGAAAAGACGGAGGAGCTGGAAGGACGGGTATTTCCCGGCAAAGTGGTCGCGGAGGACGATCGGGAAATGGAGAGCCGGAAATGGACGAAGCAGTACCGTGTAAAAATCACCGGCGTCACCACCGGGCGAATCATTGATTACGGTGTGCGGGATGCGATGAATATGGGTGCGGCCATGGCTCCCGCGGCGAAGGATGTCATCGAGGCTCACCTGCAGGATTTCGGACGGGAGCCTGTCTATTATGACAAGATCGTCACCGGCGATCTGGGCGAGATCGGCCGGGATATTCTGATTGATCTTCTCCACGGGAAGGGGATCGATATCTCCGAAAATCATACGGACTGCGGGCTCGAGATTTTTGACAACAAAAAACAGGGAACCGGTTCCGGCGGGAGCGGGTGCGCCTGCTCGGCCGTGACGCTGAGCGCTCGATTTCTTCCTCTGCTCGCATCCGGAAAGCTGCGGCGGATTCTCTTTGTTCCCACCGGTGCGCTGCTGTCGAAGATCAGCTTCAACGAGGGGCAGAATGTGCCGGGAATCGCGCACGCGGTTGTATTGGAGAGAGAGGAGGACTGAGACGATGGATTATTTCAACGCATTCTGGGTGGGAGGATTGATCTGTGCGCTGGTGCAGATTCTTATCGATAAAACGAAAATGCTGCCGGGGCGGGTGATGGTTCTGCTGGTCTGTATCGGTGCGGTGCTCGGCGCGATCGGCGTTTATGAGCCATTCTCGCAGTTTGCCGGGGCGGGTGCGACCGTGCCGCTTCTCGGATTCGGGAACACGCTCTGGAAGGGGATGAAGACGGCGGTGGACGAGAGCGGTTTTCTGGGCTTGTTTATGGGCGGATTTACTTCCTGCGCGGTCGGCGTGTCCGCGGCGCTGATTTTCGGGTATCTGGTTTCACTGATCTTTCAGCCGAAGATGCGGAAGTGAGGAATGTTACTATTCACGGTTCTCCACCCCTCATGCGCACTCGTCGCCCTTTCAGGGCTCCAGAGCTGTGCATAAGTTCGATCACGGAAATCACAGATTTCCTATCTCACTTATCTCGCTGCTGACGCAGCTAAGACTGCTTATGTGGGGTGGAGTTCCTGCTTTACAGGCTACATCTTGATTTGCTTCCAGTCTCTTACGTGCAAGCACGACGATTCTGGAAGTAAATCAAGATGAGCCGTGAATAGTAACATCTGATTATGCATAAAAACAGAAAATATCGTTCATATTAAGAATGTGAAGACGGGAAAATGCGCGGCGGTAAAAACGGGCATTTTCGATAGAATGAGAAGGAGACGATGAATGATGAAGAGAGCAAGACAGATTATATTTATCAGTGTGCTGGCCCTGAGCCTGACGACCTTTACCGGATGTACGCGTAACAAGGCTGCAAACGACACGACGGTGACAGACGACGGGTCGGATACGGTGGACGACGCCACAAATCTCACGAATGACGATGCTGCGGACAGTGCGGATGACGCCCGCGACGACGCAGATGCTGACAAGAGCAATGCGGATGCGATCGATACAGAGAGTGTCGGCACGACGGATGCGCGGGATGATCTCGACGACGCGGCGGATAACGTAAGGGATGCGGTGGAGGATACCGGTGACGCCGTAACCGACGGTATGACAGACGGCACGGATGATACGGATGGCACAACCGCGGTGGCAGAGTAAGCGACTATCGAAGCCGAAGAAGAAAATAAAGAAAAAGATGATAACGAAAAAATGCTCGGATGACGGAAGCCTGCTGGAAAATGAGGGGCTCTTGTCATTCGGGCATTTGGTTTTTGAGAAAAGATAGAAAAACAAACCCATCCGTTGAAGAACATTTCGGATTGTGGTATGATTTTACCAGTTGAGACGCAATAGGTGAATGGAGGTGTGCGGTATGGGGATTTATCTGAATCCGGGCAACGAAGCATTTAAAATGATTCGGAAGCGGACTTATGTCGATAAGACGGGACTGATCGACTATGTTAATTCGGTTATGGAGACATCATTCCGGATGATATGCTCAACCCGCCCACGGCGCTTTGGCAAGTCATTTGCGGCGAGGATGCTGTGCGCCTACTATGACAGGAGCTGTGATTCCAGGGCGTTGTTTGAGGGACTGGAAATCTCAAAGAAGGACTCCTTCGGGGAATACCTGAATAAATACGATGTGATTTATCTGGACATTACCCGTGCCATCACGCGTGCGAAGAACCGCGGGGTTGATATTGTCTCAGATATCCAGCAGGCCGTGATCGATGAACTGACGGAGGCATATCCGGATTCTGTCAGACCGGACGAGGTCTTTTTGCCGGACGCGCTTGCGGCTGTCAGCCAGACGACGAGGGGGAAGTTTTTTGTCATCATTGACGAATGGGACGCCCTGTTCCGCGAGGCGAAAAATAATGCGGATGTGCAGAAAGAGTATGTGCAATTCATGAGGGGCCTTTTTAAAGGCGGACCTGCCACGGATGCGGCGATCGCCGGGGCGTATATCACCGGCATATTGCCGATCAAAAAGTACGGGACCCAGTCCGCGATGACAGATTTCCGGGAGTATACGATGATTGACCCGCTTGTATTGTCCGAATATATTGGTTTTACAGAGCCGGAGGTGAGGAAGCTCTGTGATGACAGCGGACTTCCTTTTGAAATGATGAAGCAGTGGTATGACGGGTATTCATTTTCAGATGTCGGTTCGATATACAGCCCGAATTCAGTCATGAATGCGGTGACAAACAGGAAGTTTAAAAATTACTGGACGACAACGGAGGCTTACGAGTCCCTGACGGACTACATTACAATGAATTTCGATGGCCTGAAGGACGCCATCATCCAGATGCTGGGAGGGCAGCGGGTGGAGGTGTACACGATGACCTTCCAGAACGATGTAGTCTCCTTTAAAAACAGGGACGATGTGCTGACGCTGCTCATCCACCTCGGCTATCTCGCGTATGACGACGAGGAGAAGGAGGCATATATACCGAACCTTGAGGTGGCGGACTCCTTCCGCGCAGCGGTGAAGGGGAGCAGCTGGACGGAGGTGGAGCGTTCCCTCTCGCAGTCGGATAAGCTCCTCAAGGCAACAATCCGGGGCGATGCGGAGACGGTGGCGGAGGCGCTGGAGCTGGCGCACGAAACCTGCACATCGAGCCTTGCGTATAACGATGAGAATTCCCTGAGCTGTGCGATTCTGTTTGCCTACTATACGGCGAGGAACCATTACGAGATTTTTCGCGAGCTTCCGACGGGGAAGGGTTTTGCAGATTACGCGTTTATCCCGCGGAAGGGATCGGATAAGCCCGCCATGGTCATTGAACTGAAATATAACAAGTCCGCAGACAGTGCGATTCGCCAGATCAAAGAGAAGCGCTATGACGGGAAACTGAAGGGGCTTGGCGGTGAGCTGCTCCTCGTGGGAATCAATTACGATAAGGACGCAAAGGGAGCAGACGCGAAAAAACATACCTGCGTGATTGAACATGCCTGAACTATATTATAAAATAAATCCCCGGCAATTTTGTCAATGCCGGGGATTTCTGTATTTCTTGAAGAACGGTATAGATTGTCTTTGCTTCATATTCTAATACATTTCCACTCATAACAGATTTCACTACTTTTTATTGTAAAAGCACAAATCATTTGAAAACAGACGGTAGAATCTGAAGAACTCAAAGAAATTGTTTGCAAGGGGGTTTATTTCGGACAGGAACGGTTTACTTTTCGATTGTTCGTGCGTCCAACCAGATAATCAATGGATACATCATAATAGTCTGCCAAAAAAATCAGATGTTCTAACGGAATCGTTTGGAATCCGCGTTCGTAGCGGGAATACACAGTCTGTTGTATACCTATGATAGAGGCAAGCTGCTGTTGACTTAGATCGGCATCTTCACGCAGATCCCGCAGACGTTGGAAATACATGGTGATCCCCTCCAAAATTACCTGATGAAATAGTTATAATTGTAATATTGACTCTAACACAGAAAATATGTATAATAGCTTTATTAGTACTAATAAGTACTAATA
>JAJPYF010000141.1 GCA_021205085.1 Clostridiales bacterium
GTCTAAATATATTGTCCGATTCATCTGATTCTTTCCTTTTTGTTTTCATTTCCCGATAAAACTGTTCATAAGATGCTAAAGGAATATAAATTTTCATACAATAAATGGCGAGGTACTCTTCTTGACCAGAACTGACAATACAAAAAGCGCCCTCTTTTCCGGTACCCTGATCCTGACCGGAGCCGGGATCATCAGCAGATTTATCGGTTTCTACTATAAAATATTCCTCTCCCGAACGATTGGTGCAGAGGGCCTCGGCATGTATCAGTTGATCTTTCCGATCTTTGCCCTTTTTCTCGCGGTCTGTTCCGCCGGAATTCAGACGGCAATCTCCCGCTTCTGTGCCTCCTGTGAATCGGACCGGCAGGCCAAAGGATATCTCGCTGCCGGGATATCCATGTCGTTGGCGCTGTCTTTTTTCTGTATCTTTCTGGTTCGTACCCGGGCAGACTGGTTCTGCCGGATCATGATGGACGGGATGGACGGGGCATCCCTGCTTTCTATTATGACATGGGCGATTCCCTTCGCCGCAATCCATTCCTGCATCAACGGATATTATTACGGCCAGAAAAAAACCGTGATTCCGGCCGTTTCCCAATTGCTGGAGCAATCCATCCGCGTTGCAGGCGTCTGGCTGCTGATGCAGATCGCCGCAGAGCAGGGACGAATCCCTGCGGTTTCAGACGCAGTCTGGGGTATTCTGATCGGCGATGCCGGTGCGGTTCTGTACTGTCTCGCCGCCTCTTCCCTCACGACGAAAAAAAAGCAGCGCGTTCCTTACCGGCACACGCTGCCCCTGTTGCAAACATATAAAATTCTCTGGTCATTGGCATTACCGCTTAATGCAAACATTCTGATCAGCAGCAATTTCTCCAGTTCGGAAGCCTTGCTGATCCCATATTCCCTCCGCTCCTTCGGATATACCGGATCCGATGCGCTGAGTGTCTACGGGATTCTGACCGGCATGGTCTTTTCCACCATCATGTTCCCTGCCGTCATCAGCAATTCCCTCTCGGTGATGCTGCTTCCGACCGTCTCCGAGTCCTTTCATCAGGGGAAAA
Source organism: Clostridiales bacterium (assembly GCA_021205085.1). Classification (GTDB taxonomy): domain Bacteria; phylum Bacillota; class Clostridia; order Lachnospirales; family Lachnospiraceae; genus Eubacterium_I. The sequence continues at coordinate 1,062 of JAJPYF010000141.1, forward strand.
CCGCTCTGGTGAGAAAAGCGGTGCAAAAAACGGTCCAGATCTGCACCATCCTCGGCTTTGCTTGTACGTTCGGCTTTCTCCTGACCGGGGAATGGATCGGCGTCCACCTCTTTCACAATACGCTGGCCGGCGTCTATTTAAGAACGCTGTGCTGGATCTGCCCGTTCGTCTTCCTCGGCAGCACGCTGGGGAGCATTCTGCACGGGCTTGGCCGCGCGACAGCCACCCTGATGATCAACCTCGCCGCCTCCCTGATTCGCATACTCTTTATTTGCATCGGCATACCCGTCATCGGTTTAAAAGCATATCTCTGGGGAATGCTGGTCAGCCAGATTTTTATTGCGGTAATCTCCGGACTCTGCATCATGCAAACACGCAGCAAAAAAAGAGACGGCTGATCTGCATCCGCAGAAACAATCGCCTCTTCCTCTCATAATAACATCAATCCGTTTACACTCTGGAGAGATACTCACCGGTCCGGGTATCAATCTTGATCTTGTCGCCAAGGTTTACAAACAGCGGAACCTGAACCTGCGCGCCGGTCTCCACCGTAGCCGGTTTATATGTACCGGTGGCTGTATTTCCCTTGAAGCCCGGCTCAGTGTCCGTGATCTCAAGCTCGACAAACAGCGGAGGCTCCACGGCGAAGATCTTTCCGTTGTGTGAGAGCATGTTGACATTCTCATTCTCTTTCACAAACTTCATCTCGTCGTCCACACTTTCGCGGGGCAGATCAACCTGCTCGTATGTCTCCGTGTCCATGAAATAATAAAAATCATCGTCATTGTAAAGATACTGCTTGACGGTTCTCTCGACATGAGCGGTATCAACATTTTCCGCGGGACGGAAGGACTTCTCCACAACGCCGCCGTTTATCACATCTTTTAATTTCGTCCGGATGAACGCCGCGCCCTTACCGGGTTTTACATGCTGAAAATCCTCTACGCGGTATACCTTACCCTCCAGCTCGATCGTTACACCTTTCTTGATTACACTTCCTGCATCTGCCATCCCAAAATCCTCCTTAATAACTTAAGATTTCCGAAATCTATTCTATAGGAAAAATGTATAGATTTCAAGCCCATTTTTTCGGCTGCAATGCAACATCGCATCCAGCTTGTCCACACGCAGCTGGAGACGGCCACCCATGCACTCCGCACCGAGCCATGCGTCAAGAATTGCCTTTGCCGTCTCAATCCCGACAATCCGCTCGCCGAAAGCGATCATATTGGCGTGATTGTGCTCCTTTACCAACCGTGCCGTGACCGGCTCCGAGCAGACAGCGGCGCGGACACCGTGAATCTTGTTAGCGGCAATGGAGATTCCTACGCCGGTTCCGCAGATCAGCACGCCGCAATCCGCCTCACCGTCCGCAACCATCCGACCTGCTTTTGCCCCATACTCCGGATAGTGACAGCTCGTCGAATCCTGCGCCCCCACATCGATCACCTCGTGCCCGAGACTCTCCAGATATGCCTTGATCTCAAACTTCATATCCACAGCCGCATGATCGTTGGAAATGACAATTTTCATGATATTCCTCCCCGTGTTTATTTTCTGTTATGAAATCCCGTGTTTTCTCCCCGGAAAAAATCTCCGCGCGCTGTGTCCGAATGGCGCTTCCGGTATCCCCGGTAAAATAAGAGCACGATCGCCTCTAGTCTCCGCTTAAACACAATCTGAATTTCTTCCTTCCAGTATATGTACTTTACCATAATTGTCGGAATGCCTGTCCGGTTCGCGCCGAAAATATCGGTAAAAATCTGGTCGCCGATAAAAATCGTGCTTCCCTCATCCGTACCCATGAGCTCCATAGCGCGCCGGTATCCCTCCGTCGACGGTTTGTGCGCATCGAAGATATACCGGGCACAGACAGCATCGTTAAACATTTTCACCCGCGGCTCATCATTGTTCGAGAGCAGACAGCAGCAAAATCCCAGCTCTTTTAAATGGTCAAACAGTGCGATTGCCTTTTCATCGGCCGGCGCTCCGTGCGTAACGAGCGTATTGTCGATATCAAAGATCAGTCCGCGGTAGCCGTCCGCATAGAGGCTGTCAAAATCAATCCGGTACGCGGAATCCACATAGATATCAGGATAAAATTTCTGAAACATCCCTAATTATCCTCACTGTCCAGCATCTTTTTCAGCTCATTGACAAAGGTATTGACATCCTTGAATTCACGGTAGACAGAGGCAAAACGGACATAGGCGACGGCCTCAAGGTCTTTCAGCTTATCCATGACCATTTCCCCGATTACACTGGTCGGAATCTCCTTGTCCGCCTGACTGTAAATCTCCGTCTCCACCTCATCCACCAGATTTTTGATCTGATCCGCGGAGATGGGGCGCTTATGGCAGGCGCGGAGGACGCCCGCCTCGATCTTGGACCGGTCGTAGCGTTCTCTTGTATTATCCTTTTTGATGATCATCAGCGGAATGGTCTCGACCTTTTCAAAGGTTGTAAACCGCTTTCCGCAGTCATCACAGTTTCTCCGGCGGCGGATCGCAGTATTGTCGTCCGCCGGTCTGGAATCGATCACACGTGTATTGTCGCTGCTGCAATATGGACATCTCATGATAAATCCTCCACTTTTCTCTATAGTTTGTGCAAAATCCTGTCCACACAGACATCGACCAGAATCACATCCGGGCCGATGCGGACAATCCGCTCCCAGTCGACAATATATTCACTGTCGCAGCCGATCAGGCGAAAATACTTTGCCGGGCCGCGGATTACCAGCGCACGAATCTGTCCCTTGCACTCGTCAAAAATCAGGTCGCTGACACAGCCCAGACACTTTCCGTCCGAGATGTTGACGACTTCCTTTTTGGAAAATTCACAGAACCGCATAGAAAAATCCCGTTTTTCTTATTCTATGCAATTATACGTTAAAGCGGAACAGGATCACATCCCCGTCCTGCACAATGTATTCCTTTCCTTCCAGTCTGACCAGTCCCTTTTCCCTTGCCGCCGCAAGAGAGCCGCAGTCCAGCAGGTCTCTGTAATTGACTACCTCTGCACGGATAAATCAACGTTCAAAATCGGTGTTTATCTTTACGGCGGCCTGCGGAGCCTTCGTACCCTTTTTGATCGTCCATGCACGGCTTTCGTCCTCTCCGGCGGTCAGAAAACTCATCAGGCCGAGCAGACTGTAGCTGGCCGCGATCAGCTTCTCCAGACCGGACTGAGCAATCCCCAGCTCCTCCAGAAACATCTCCCGCTCCTCGTCCTCCAGCTCTGCCATCTCTGCCTCAATGCTGGCGCAGAGGGCAAAGACCTCGCTTCCCTCCGCCGCAGCCATCTCGCGGACAGCGCGGACGCCGTCGTTTGACGCACCGTCGTCGGCCAGATCGTCTTCCGAGACATTCGCGGCGTAAATCACCGGCTTTGCAGTCAGGAGATTGTACGACGCAAACCATTCCTGATCATCCTCGTTTTCTCCGATCTCAAAGGATTTGGCAGGTTTTCCATCTTCCAGATGAGCCTTGATTCGCTTTAAGAGGTCCTCCTCCCGGGCAGCCTTCTTGTCCATCCGGGCGGTCCGTCCCACTTTGGCGAGACGGCGTTCCAGAATCTCCAGATCCGAGAAAATCAATTCAAAATTAATCGTCTCGATATCGCGCACCGGATTTACACTGCCGTCCACATGGATGACATTCGGATCCTCAAAGCAGCGCACCACATGGACAATCGCGTCCACCTCACGGATGTTGGCAAGAAACTGATTGCCGAGTCCCTCTCCCTTACTTGCGCCTTTTACCAGACCGGCGATATCCACAAACTCGATGACCGCCGGCGTCACTTTCTTCGAGTGATACATCTCGCCGAGAAGACGGATCCGCTCGTCCGGTACGGCCACGATGCCGATGTTCGGGTCGATCGTGCAGAACGGATAGTTTGCCGACTCCGCTCCCGCCTTCGTCAAAGAGTTAAATAAGGTGCTTTTTCCAACATTGGGTAATCCGACGATTCCTAATTTCATTTTATGTTATACCTCTCTTGCAACCATTTTATTTTCCGGGGTCTGACCCCATAACATCCTGTACTTTTACACGGATCCGCTGCAGCGCATTGTCAATGGATTTCTGCGGTTTCTGCATCCGGTCTGCGATCTGGCGGTAATTCATCCCCTCCAGATAATCATCCAGCACGGCCTGCTCCATCGGGCTGAGTCTTGCCACGATTCTGGAACGAAAATCCTCCACGCTCTCCTGATCGATCAGCATCTGTTCGGGATCCGGCGCGTAGGCCGCTTCCGCCGTTCCGACGGTTTTCTCCGGATGCGTCTCATCTCCGACAGAGAGGGAAATATAGGCGTTTAACGGACCGTGTTTTTTTCGTGAAGCCGACTCGATCGCTGTGTAAATCTGCCGGTTGATGCAGAGCTCTGCAAAACGGAAAAAGCTTCCCGCCTCCTCATCGTAATCGCGGATCGCTTTAAAGAGGCCGATCATGCCCTCCTGAATCAGGTCATCCGTGTCTCCGCCGAGCAAAAAAAGAGGGTTCGCCTTTTTGCGTACCAGATACTTATATTTTTCCATCAAAAAGTCCATCACCCGGGAATCACCATCCCGAAGCAGACGGATCAGCTGATTATCACTGAGGCCCTCATATTCTGCCATGATTTTCTCTTTCTCTTCTATCAATATGCCTGACATGAAATTGCGGCTCTGCCCGGGCACCTATTTCTGTGCCATCCGCTGCCGCACCACCTCAAAGGCCAGCACACCCGCCGCTACCGACGCGTTCAGGGAATCAATCTCCCCTTTCATCGGGATAGAGGCAGTCAGGTCACAGGTCTCCCGGACCAGTCGGCTGACGCCGTCCCCCTCGTTCCCGATGACCAGACCGATGGGGCCGGTCAGATTCTGACGGTACATAATCTCGCTGTCCGGATCTGCGCAGACAAACCAGATGCCTTTCTGCTTTAAATCCTTGATCGTGGCGGAAAGGTTCGTCACCTTCGCCACCGGCGTATAGTTCAGCGCACCGGCGGAAGCCTTTGCGACCGTTGCCGTCAGTCCGACGGCCCGGCGCTTCGGGATGATGACGCCGTGGGCTCCCGCAAGATTCGCCGTTCGGATGATTGCGCCCAGATTGTGCGGATCCTCGATCCCGTCCAGAAGAATCAGAAACGGCGGCTCGCCCTTTTCGTCTGCACGGCGAAGAATATCCTCCACGGAGGCATACTCATATGCAGCGGCGGAGGCAATCACGCCCTGATGCTTTTTCGTCTCGGAGAGCTGATCCAGCCGCTCCTTTGCCACAAAATCAATGCGGGAGCCCTGTTTTTTGGCTTCCCGGATGATCGTGCGCACCGGCCCGTCCTGACACCCGTCCAGCACATACAGCCGGTCGATGGTTTTCCCGGAACGAAACGCCTCCAATACGGTATTGCGGCCTTCTATCATGAATTCATGTGTTTCCATTTGTCTCATCCTCTTTCGGAGTCTTCATCTCGTCCCTTTTCAGCCTGTCAAGTCCCAGATTCACAAGATACAGCAGGCGTTCCGTCTGATCCGTAAGATACAGATATCCCATCAGAGCCTCGAAACCGGTGGCGCGGCGGTAATCCGCCACGGTCGCATTCTTCGCCATGGTCGGGGATTTGGCATTGCGCCCCCGCCGGTAATAGTCCTCCTCCTCCGGTGTGAGCTCCGGCAACAGATAGGACATCATCTCCGACTGGGAATGCGCCTTCACAAGATGGCTGGTATGATGATGAAGCTGATTGACCCGCGTATTTCCCTGTCCGACGACAAGAGAACGGATCACCAGATCATAGATCCCATCCCCGATATAGGCCAGCGTCAGCGGCGAGTAGGTATGAATATCCACATCCTTTATGTGAAAATATTCCGTAATCGAGGAATACAGGCCGTTCTGCTTCTCTACGCTCTCTTCCATGTAACTCCTTCTCTGGTGTCCTTTAAAATGATTCCCATGGCGGAAAGCTGATCCCGAATCTCATCCGCGCGGGCAAAATTCTTTGCTTTTCGGGCTGCCTGACGTTCCGCGATCAGGTTTTCAACCTCCTCGTCCAGATTCCCCGTCTCCTCCTCCGTGATGATGCCGAGAATACCGCAGAGAAGATCCAGCCGCTCCGACAACACATTCAGATAAGCTTTGCTGTTTTCCGAGGAAGCATTGGTGTTGCAGAACTTCACCAGCTCAAACACGGCGGAAACCGCGTCAGCCGTATTGAAATCATCGTCCATGGCGTCCTCGAACTTGCGGACATACTGTTCGGACTTCTCATAGAGCGCCTGCTCCGCAGCGGTCATATCCTCTGCAGCGGCATGGCCGGAGAGCCGCCGGAGATTCTCCGCGGCCGTCACGATGCGCTCCAGTCCGTTTTTCGCCGCCTCCATCAGATCCGCGCTGAAATTCAGCGGACTCCGGTAATGAGCGGAGAGCATGAAAAAGCGGAGCACCTGCAGGTCGTATTTTTCCCCGATCTCACGAACCGTGAAGAAATTGCCCTCGGACTTTGACATTTTTTTGTTATCGATGTTTAAAAACGCATTGTGCAGCCAGTATTTTGCAAACGGTACGCCGTTTGCCGCCTCACTCTGCGCGATCTCATTCTCGTGATGGGGGAAAATCAGATCCTCCCCGCCGGCATGGATATCAATCTCATCTCCGAGATATTTTTTGGACATGACCGAACACTCAATGTGCCATCCCGGCCGCCCCTTGCACCACGGCGAATCCCAGTACGGCTCCCCCTCCTTTTTCGGCTTCCAGAGTACAAAGTCCAGCGGATCCTCCTTTAAATCTCCGGTAACCTGAATATCGCGATGGCCTGCCTCAAGGTCGTCAATGTTTTTTCCGGAGAGCTTGCCGTAGCCCTTAAAATTCCGTGTGCGGTAATATACGGTTCCGTCCTCCGCCGCATACGCGTATCCCTTGTCGATCAGGGTGGAGATCATATCCAGCATCCCGTCAATCTCCTGCGTTGCCAGCGGGTGTGTCGTCGCGGGCTTCACATTCATATCTGCCATGTCCTTTTTGCACTCGGCGATATAGCGGCGGGAAACCTCCTCCGCGGGAATCCCCTCCTCCACGGATTTTTTGATAATCTTATCGTCCACATCCGTGAAGTTCGAAACATAATTCACCTCGTATCCCTTGTATTCCAGATAGCGGCGAACCGTGTCAAAAACAATCATCGGGCGGGTATTGCCGATGTGAATCAGGTTGTACACCGTCGGCCCGCAGACATACATGCTCACATGCCCCTCCGT
>JAJPYF010000145.1 GCA_021205085.1 Clostridiales bacterium
ATCTCGTCCTCGTAATTTAACACGCAGATCTGATCCGCCGTCTGGTTTTTCGTGATGGCCAGCTTCGCCGCGATATAATTTTCCATCGTGTGATGACGGTTTAAATGGTCCGGCGTGATATTTAAAATCGCGCTGACGCGCGGACAGAATGAATCGATCGTCTCCAGCTGGAAGCTGCTGATCTCCGCCACGGTCACCGTCTCCTCCGTCATATCATCCGCCATGCTGGTGTACGGGATTCCGATATTGCCGACCACCTTCACATTGTCAAACCGGCTCTTTAAAATCTCCCCCACGAGGGAAGTCGTCGTCGTCTTTCCGTTTGTCCCGGTGATCGCAAGCAGATCGCCCTTCGCACAACGATAGGCCAGCTCCACCTCTCCCCAGACCGGAATCCCCGCCGCGCGAAAATCGCAGACCAGCGGCAGATCAGCGGGAACGCCGGGGCTTAAAACCACCAGCCCGATCTCCTCCCGCTTTTCCTGCGGAAGCTCTCCCGTATAAATCTCCACCGCCGCATCCTCCGGAAACTCCTCCAGAATACGCGCGCAGTCCAATGTATCATTCCCGTCAAAAAGGATCACCCGCGCCTGTCTGCCCAGCAGAAGCTTCGCGGCAGAAATCCCGCTGATTCCTGTTCCGAATACCAGAATTTTTTTCCCTGAAATGTCCATCATATCCTCCCGTCTGTACTTTTCCTACATCCCTATAAACGCCACGAGGCAGAGAAGTGCGGTGAGAATGGAAAACACAGCCACCACCTTCGTCTCCGACCATCCGCACAGTTCAAAGTGGTGATGAATCGGCGCCATCTTAAAGAAACGTTTTCCTCCGGTCCGCTTGAAATACGTGACCTGTATCATAACCGAAACAATCTCCACCCAGTAGATCAGTCCCACGATCAGGATGTAGATCGGCATCTGCATCATATACGCCGTCGCGGCCACAAAACCGCCCAGCGCCAGAGAGCCTGTGTCCCCCATAAAGACACTGGCGGGATAGACGTTAAAAAGCAGGAAACCCAGCAGCGCTCCGACTACCGCACAGGTGATCGGCTCGATCCCGCAGGAGTTGCCGACGGCCACCACGGAGAAAAAGGTGGCGACCAGCACCGTCACGCTGGAGGCGAGTCCGTCCAGGCCGTCCGTAAAGTTTACCCCGTTGACCGTACCGATCACTGCGAGGAACATCACCGGAACCGCCAGCCAGGACAGGGAGAGATACTTTCCTCCGGTAAAGGGAATCAGCATCGTCATCGGAACATCTGACCGGACGAGGTAGACGGCAAACACCGCCGTCACCACGATCTCCAGCAGCATTTTCTGCCGCGCGAGGAGACCGTCCGACCGGTGAAGCACCACCTTCAGGTAATCGTCCAGAAACCCGATGATGCCGAAGCCCACCGTCACAAAAAGGATCGGGATGATCTTCGGATAATCCCTGACGTAAATCAGTGATGTCACTACAACCGCGACCAATATCATGATGCCGCCCATGGTGGGCGTACCTGTCTTTTTCTGATGGGATGTAAGCTCCTCCCGCTCCGTATTTCCCACCTTCAGTCTCCGCAGTACCGGGATCAGGATGGGTCCGAGAATGGCCGTGACCGCAAAAGCGATCAGTACCGGAAGAATTACCTGATATGTCATTTTTAAGCCTCTTCTTTCCGTATGTATCGTTGAACTTTAGTAGTATAGCCTCTTTTTCGTCCTATTGCAACTGTTCTTCTGCCGCACTTTCGTCCGCCTGCGGAATTCCGAGATAGGGAAGCACCATCCCAAAAATATCCTGCATCACCGGCGCGGCGATCGTCCCTCCGTAGTATGTGCCCTGCGGGTCGTAGATGACGACCAACCCGATCACCTCCGGGTCGTCGGCCGGTGCGAACGCCAGAAAGGACGAGATGTATTTATTTTCACTCCGGGGCAATGTCTGTGAGGTCGCGGTCTTGCCGCCCACATCATATCCTGCCACGGCGCCGTTTTTCCCGGTTCCCTCAGACACTACTTTTTCCAGAAGATACTGAAGCGTCTCTGAGGTCTCCCCGCTGACAAGCCGTTCCCCCTCCTCATAGGAAAAAGTCTCCACCACTTCCCCGTCCGCATTCTCCACGCGGACACCGAGGTGCGGGGTAACCCGCGTCCCGCCGTTGATCAGGGAGGAAACCGTCGTGATCAGCTGAAGCGGCGTAATCTGAAAGGACTGCCCGAACGAGATCGTCGCCAGTTCCACCTGCCCGATGGCATCCTGCGCGTGCATGATGGTGGATGCCTCCCCCGGCAGATCCGCCCCGGTCTTTTCCAGAAGCCCGAATTGCTCAAAATAGCGGTAAAATGTATCTGCTCCCAGGCGAAGCCCCAGCTCGATGAACACCGGATTGCAGGAATTCATGATGGCCTCGGTAAAGGTCTCGGCCCCGTGTCCCGCCGTCTTGTGGCAACGGATCCTCCGGTCCTCCACCATTTTATATCCGGGACAGTAAAAGCTTTCCTCCAGCGAGACCAGATTCTCCTCCAGCGCCGCCGCCGTCGTGATGATCTTAAAAATCGATCCCGGCTCGTATGTATCATTGATGGACGGATTCCGCCACATCTGATTGAGCAGATCCATCGTCTCCTCTTCGCTCAGGTCTTCTCCCGTCTCTGTATTCAGGGTATACGGATCGTTTAAATTATATTCCGGCACATTGGCCATGGCAAGGATTTCTCCGTCCTTCGGATTCATGAGGATGATGCTCACCGCCTCCGCCTCTTTCTCCTCCATGACCGTCTCGGCTGCCTGCTGTGCATAGGCCTGTATATTGTAATCCAGGCTGAGCACCAGATTGTTGCCGTTGACCGGCTCCTGCCGCCGTTCGCCGGCCGCCGCAATCTCAATGCCCGACGCATCGGTCAGGGTCAGGATCTTGCCGTCCGTGCCGGCCAGATACTCCTCATAGCGGGCTTCCAGCCCCAGGATTCCCTGATTGTCACTGCCCGCAAAGCCCAGCACCTTCGATGCCAGCTCGTCATACGGGTAATACCGCCGGTAATCCACATCCACCTTGACCCCGGCCAGTCCATAGGCCAGAATCGCGTCGCCGGTCTCCACCGGAACATTCGTCCGGATCCGCTCGATGGAGCTCACCTTCTCGACCCGTTCGCGCACTGTCTCCTCCGGAAGCTCCAGCTCCTCTGAGAGCATGCGGATCACAGCCTCCTCATCCTCAATCTGCGCGTGAATCACGGAAACGGTACACACGGACTGGTTGGCTGCGAGAACGACGCCGTTCCGGTCCAGAATCTCACCCCGCGCCGCCTTGATGCTGCGCTCCCTCTCGTGAAGGTCCTCCGCCTTCTGCCCGTAAAACTCTGACTGAAAGATCATGATCCAGACCAGCCTTCCGGCCAGAAAGACCAGCATTCCTACGATAAGCAGGACCATCACAAGCATCTTTTTCTTCTGGAAGGTTTTTAAGTGCTTCAAAAACCCGCTCCTGCGTGCATTTATTACAGTCTATTCGCAAAATCCCTCGATATTACTCCCGCCTTTCTCAGACACCTGACTCCGTCTGGGCGGCCGCCTCCGACGCCGCATCGTCGGCTGCCTCTGTCCCCTCTGCCGCATCCCCGGAGGTGGCCGTCTCTGCTGAGGACTGTCCGAGGATATCCAGATCGGCATTCACGCCGGTCTCCTCCTGATCCGGGTATATATTCAGATACGGAAGCGCCTCTTTCAGGATCTCCCGCGCGACATTCTGCGCATACGAGCTGTGTGCCTGGTCGGTCACGTTGGGCTCATCCACCACGACGTAGATTACGACCTCCGGATCCTCCGCCGGAACGGAACCGATGAAAGAAACCAGATATTTTCCGTCGGCACGGGTGGATGTGGCGTTTCCGTCCTCATCCAGCACATACTTCTGCGCCGTACCGGTCTTGCCGCACATCGAGTAACCGTCCACCTTTGCCGTGGAACCGGTTCCCTCCTCCACGACCGCCGCGAGGTACTGAATCAGCGTATCCGCCGTCTCCTCCGAGACCGTCTTCTTCAGAAGGGTCGGCTCAATGCTCTCCACGGTGTTTCCGTCCTCGTCGGTCAGCTCCGCCACCACATGCGGCAGGTAGTAGCTTCCGCCATTGACAAGCGACGAGTAGGCCGCGGCGAGCTGGATCATGGTCACATTGAAGTTCTGGCCAAAGGAATTGGTAGCCAGGTTAATGGTTGTGAGCGTATCCTCCGTATAGATCAGGCTGGAGGTACGGGTCTCGCCCGGCAGGTCAATATTGGTTTTCAGCCCGAAGTTGAACAGCTGCTGGTAATTTGCAAAATTCGCCGCCCCGATTTTGTAGGACATCTGCATCAGCGCATCATTGCAGGAATTTTCCAATGCCTCCGAGATTGTCTCAATCCCGTGGCCGTTGCGGTTGACGCAGTGGATCGTATATCCGGAGATCTCCTCCGCGCCGTCACAGTAGAAGGTCATATCCTCCGTCAGCGTCCCGGTGTCCAGCCCGCAGGCAATGGTAAACGGCTTCGCCGTGGAGCCCGGCTCATAGGTGTAGGTAATGCAGTAATTCTGCTTCAGCTCGTCGAGCGCGTCCGTCAGGGCGTCGTCGTCCATGGAGCTGATCTCCTCCTCCGTGTAAAACAGGGCAAGGTTCTCTTCCGATGTGAGCGAGTAATCATAGTTCGGATAATTCGCCATGGCCAGCACTTCCCCGGTGTCCGGATCCATCATGATCGCAGCAATATGGGAGGCGCCGCCGCCCGCCTCCGCGTTATCCGTCAGCGCATCGTAAAACTCCTGCAGCTTGTCCTCCACAATGGACTGAAGGTTGGCATCGATCGTTGAGACTACGGTCTCGCCGTTTACGGCATCCCGGATGCTGACCTCATAGTCCGAATCGGAGTTCAGATAACCGTACTGACGGCCGTCCGTTCCGTTCAGAACATCGTTATAGGAATCCTCAATCCCGCCCAGGCCAAGGTTCCCGGAAGCTGTGTAGCCGATCAGGGCGCTGGCCAGGGAGCCGTACGGATACTCCCTTATGTATTCCTTCTCAAACCAGATGCCTTTAATGTCGGAGTTCTCCTCCTGCAGCGCCTCGAACGCCTCAATCTCCGAATAGGGAAGCTGGCTGGCGATCTTGTAATACTGCTTGTCGGGGTGCTCCGCGACATAGGTCCGGATCTCCTCCAGTGTCAGGAGAAGCTCATCCTCCTCAAAACATGCCGAAAGAGCCGCTATCGTCGGCTCCAGATACTCGTCCTTTGCAGTGATTACGCTGCAATCTAAAATGACATTGTACACGTCTGTGCTGGTTGCGAGAACCGTGCCCTTTCGATCTACAATGTCCCCTCTTCGATATGGTATGGTGGTGCTGGAATACTCCTGGTTGCTGAGTACGATCTTCTCATACTTCTCTCCGCTCACCACTTCGATATAAGCAAGCCGCCCGACCATGGCAGCCAGACAGGCTATCACGATCACAAACAGCAGCATCAGCTTCTTTTTCATCTGGAAAAGGAACCGAAAGGTCTTTCTCGGCCGTTTTTTCCTCTTGTTCGACATTTTTTCCCCTTGTATTAATATGTATTCATATAGTCGTCATTTTCCACGGAATAATAGCGGATCTGGTCGCCGGACGGGTAAACCAGTCCCAGCTCGGCAGCGCGCTCGCTGATCTCAGACAATGTCATGGTCGTCTCCAGCCTGCTCTCCGCCGCCTCATTGTCCGCCGCAAGGTCACTGATCTCCGTCTCGAGCGCGGTGACGGAGGCCATGCGGGTGGTGATATCCGACTGCAGGTAGATAAAGGCACAGCATACCAGCGCGCAGACCGCAAGCGCCGCGGTCACAAACACCATATATCCGCGGTCAAACGCCGATGCGCGCTCCAGATTCCTCCTGGCGTGCAAACGCCGCTCCCGCTCCTGACGGATCTCCTCCCGGCTCTTCTGCGGAACAGCCGGCTTGCGCTTCGGCTCCGCCTGCGTTTTGCGGACGACGTTCCCCTCGATATAAGTTACATTCCGTTCATACTCTCTGCGTGCCATAGTTTAATATCTTCTCTCTCTTTATTATTTGCCTTTTTCAAAAATACGGAGCTTCGCGCTCTTCGACCTGCTGTTTGCCGCCATCTCCTCCTCTGAGGGAAGAATCGGCTTCCGGGTGAGCACCCGCCCCTTCGACACCTTCCCGCAGACACATACCGGAAAATCCGGCGGACAGGTGCACGGGTTTTCATTCCGCTTAAAATTCACCTTCACGATCCGGTCCTCCAGTGAGTGGAACGTGATCACACAGATCCGTCCGCCCGGTTTCAGAAGATCGATCATCCCGTCCAGCGAGTCATCCAGAACCTCCAGCTCCCGGTTCAGCTCGATGCGGAGCGCCTGGTAGGTCCGCTTCGACGGGTGCCCGCCGGTGGCACGCGCCTTCGCGGGAATTGCTGCCCGGATGATCTCGTTTAACTGCCCCGTTGTCTCGACAGGGCTTTTCTCCCTCGCCCTGACGATCTGCCGGGCAATGTTTTTCGCGTAGCGTTCCTCCCCGTAATCCCGTATCATGCGGTACAGCTCCGGCTCGCTGTACTCCGCCAGAATATCTCTCGCCGTCCTGCTCTGGCGCTGATCCATGCGCATATCCAGAGGAGCATCCTCTTCCCGATAAGAAAACCCGCGGGAAGGCTCGTCCAGCTGATAGGAGGAAACCCCCAGATCAAGGAGGATCCCGTCTGCCGCCGGCTCCCCCATTTCTCTCATACAAGCTGTCATCTCACTGTAATTTCCATGAACAATCCGAACCCGGTCCGCAAAAGGCGCAAGCCGCTCCGACGCCGCACGCACCGCGTCCGCGTCCTGATCAAACCCGACCAGCCTGCCGTTTCCGGTAAGCCGCCGGCAAATCTCAAAGCTGTGTCCTCCGCCGCCCAGCGTGCCGTCCGCGTAAACCCCCTCCGGGTCCGTGACCAGCGCGTCCACGGTCTCATGTAAAAGTACTGAAGTGTGTGAGAAGTTCATTATATTGTCAATCCCAGATCCGCCATGTGCTCGGCGATCTCATCCATATCATCAAGCTCATTTTCCTGCCACCGCTCTTTGTTCCAGATCTCAATCCGGTTCAGAACGCCAACCAGAATGACCTCCTTTTCAAGGCCGGCAAACTCGCGCAGGGCAGAGGGGATCAGCACCCGCCCCTGCTTGTCCACTTCACAGTCCGCGGCGCCCGCGAAGAAGAAACGCGAAAACCGTCTGGCCTCCTTCGTGGCATGGGGAAGCTCTTTAAATTTGTTTTCGATGTTCTCCCACTCCTCATTCGGGTAGACAAAAAGACAGCCATCCAGACCCTTCGTCACCACGAACTCCTCACCGAGGATCTCGCGGAACTTCGCCGGCATGATAATCCTGCCCTTGGCATCCACTGAATGACTATACTCGCCCTTGAACATCAAAAACACCTTCTTCCCTGGTAAGAATCGAAGCCTGTGGGGAGGGGTATGGAAAAGGAAAAGTTATCAACAATGTTATCAACATTATCCACTTTTCACCCCCTGACGCCACTTTTTTACCACTTCGCGCCACCTGCATACCCATCATAATCCATTCCCGTGCAAAAAGCAATAGAAAGTTCCGATTTTTTACAGAGAAAAATCCGAACTTTCTATTGCTTTGAGAATCTGATAATATTGTGCCACCAGCGCATCGATCTTCTCGCTCCGGATGAGCAGCTCCGGATGATCCAGACCCCTCTCCGCCGCCGCGTTCAAGCGCATCCGTTCCTCCTCAATCCGGCGAAGCAGCGCTTCTTTTGTATCTTCCACACCGTCACCGCCCCTGCGCTCCGGAAAACCGGCCGTTTATCTGCAGCGAAAATCCTCACACTCGGTCTCCCGGCACTGACAGGCGCTGCTGCCGCCGCCGATGCCGATGTGTGTCGCCGCGCATTTGCAGTCCTCATTGTGGACGCAGTCGCAGGCCTCGCAGTCGATCTCCACGGCCGGATCCGTCTGTCCGACCCAATTCAGGGTGTTGGTTCCGCGTTCCCGAAAGCTCTCGCAGCAGGTCTCGCCGGACTTCGTGGCATCCCGGCCCCCGATCGTGATGTTGCCCTTGGCGCAAAGACAGTCATGGTTATACAGACAGCTCGTCACGGTACAATCTAACTGAGTCATACAAAAAATCTCCTTTCTACATCTAC
>JAJPYF010000044.1 GCA_021205085.1 Clostridiales bacterium
GGCGGATTAGGGACTTTCACCCATTAGAACGTGCGCCCGCCGGGCGCACAAAAAAGACACAATGCAGGCTTTTTCAGCTGCACCGCGTCCTTTTCAGCTTTTTATTTTGCTTTTTTTGCTTTCACACAAATCACGACAATTCCGCCCATCGCACAAATCAATAATATAACAAAAATCATAAAGGAATTTGTATCTCCTGTTCCGGTTACACTCGTATCCGTCGAAGCTGCCTCTGTGGTTGCAGTGTTTGCAGTAGTCGCCGAAGTCGTTCCAGACGAGCCATTATCCGGAGTCGTAACATCAGCAGGATCATCTGTGGTAACAACCGGATCCTTTACTTCAATTGTGCAGGCTATCTGGAGGTTCCCAACCGTTGCTGTGATGGCTGCAGTGCCCGCCTTCACAGCTGTCAGCGTTCCATCCATCACCGCAAGCACACTCTCGTCGGAGCTTGCCCATACTGCATCTGTGGCATCCGTTGTATTTTCTGGATTATAGATAATATGTAAAGTTGTCGTTGCCCCGGTCTGCATCTCAGTTATTACCTTATCAAAGGCGATGGATGCCAGCGGAATTTCTTCTACGGACACTTCTGTTTTTACCGTATATACCTGTGCAGAACCACTCCCGTCTGTGGCGGTTATTTTGACACTGACCGCAGCTTTTCCTTCGCCAAGCCCTATTAAGGTTCCAGTCTGATCAATGGCAGCAACCGATTCCCCGTCAACGCTCCACACCATATTGATATCGTCTGTGATTCCATATGTAGAAATCAGTGCACTCAGATTCAACAGACTATTCATGTCTATACTCTGTCCCTTTAACAGAGCATCCTGCATATCAGAGAAGCTGAGCTTTGAAGCGATTTCTTCTGTCAGACTCTGTTCTACAACGGATACCGTTGCGACAGCTGTATATGGCTGCAGCGTCACACTGTCCTTTGAATTTACTGTCTGAACGGTGATTTTTGTACTGCCGGCCTTCAAGGCTGTAATCATCCCTGTGTCTGCATCCACTGTAGCAACATCCGGATCAGAAGAAACCCATGTGACCGTTGTATCGTCATCCACATATGACGGTGTCACAGTCAGATCCAAAATCGTTGTTTTTCCACGGCGGATTGTTGTATCCTCGATATAAATACTTGAAATATGAACCGGCACCTTTACCTTACACTCTGCTTTTGTGCCGTTTGCAGCTGTCGCCGTAATTGTCACGGTATCCTGACTTGCCTGTAACGCTGTTATCGTTGCTTTGGTGCTGTCGGCAGGATCCGCCTCTACTTTGACTACACTGTCATCAGAACTGCTCCATGCGATTGTCTGATTATTATCCGTATTGTCTGCAGGTCCGATGATTGCAGTCAGGCTTTCGGATTCTCCTGCTTCAATTGTTATATTTCTTGTATTCAGGGTTACGGTATCAATCGGAATTTCTGTAACTGTTACGCTCACCGCTGCCGTTACCTGATTCGCACCCTTTAATGTGATCGTCGCACTGCCCGCCTTTAATGCAGTCAGAAGACCATCTGCGCTCACTGACACCACAGA
Source organism: Clostridiales bacterium (assembly GCA_021205085.1). Lineage (GTDB taxonomy): Bacteria > Bacillota > Clostridia > Lachnospirales > Lachnospiraceae > Eubacterium_I. Next base: position 1,551 of record JAJPYF010000044.1, read on the forward strand.
CGAATCAGAGGACTCATAAGTCACCGCTGTAGAATCTGTAGTGTCTGCCGGATCTACTGTGTGGTAAATCGTATATGTCTGGTTTTTCACAAGATCAACGCTGGTTTCTGCCGGAAGAATACTCTTTAACGGCGCGTCAACTGTGACCAGACAGGTGTCTGTGAAATTTCCAACCTTCACGGTAATTGTTGCACTACCCGGCGCCACAGCAGTTACAGTTCCGCCTCCATCCACCTTAGCAATGGTTTCATCGGAAGATTGCCATGTTGCAGTCTTATCATCTGTTGTATTTGCCGGTGTATAAGTAAGCGTCAGCGCCTCCGACTCGCCTTTATGAATCGTTGCGGTATCCTCAATATCAACAGATGTCAGCTTTACCTCCTGAACCGTAATCGTATACTCTGCCGTTTTGCTCCCGACTGTCGCTGTGATAACTGCGGTTCCATCCGCTATGGCCGTAACAAGCCCGCTGGAATTTACAGAAGCAACACTTGCATTATTACTACTCCATTGTACCGTTTTATCATCCGTGGTATCATCCGGGTTATATTCAACAGACAACTGTGTCGAAGTGCCTTTTTTGATCGTTGTTGCCCCACCGGTAATGCTAATGCTTTCCAACGGAACCGTCACCGTCACATCACAAGTCGCAGAATATGCTCCCGCAGTTGCTGTAATCTTGGCTGTTCCCTTTCCGATTGCAGATACGAGCCCGGTATTGTCAACCTGTGCGACGGCAGTATTACTGCTCGTCCAAACAACTGTGTCTGTGGAATCTGTCGGTGTCAAGACAGCATTCAGTGTACTCGTACCTCCTTTTGTCAATTCCAAGGAAGTCTGTTGTAATGATATCGCTGTAGTCGGAATGATAATCTTTAAGGATGCAGCCGCGTTATTGACTGTTGCTGATACATCACCTAAATTAGCATCGCAAAACTCTGATTTTATAGAAGTCACTGCGCTACCTGATGCGTTATCCTTTACGGTAAACTGCAATGTGAATACATTTCCATTGCTGATAATTCCAGAAGTCTTGGCAAGAACCGCACTCACACAGCCTTTTGTTGTATCCGGGTAAACATCGCAAATATCAGACCTGCCCAGATCATTAAATATGTCTCCGTAATAATCATCTGCATTGGCTTTCTCCACCAGTGATAATTTTTCTGTGTCATAATAAAAATACAATGTCATCCCTGTCGCACTGGTATTTCCGGAAAGATTCACAGATATTGTTACGGTATCTCCTCTTTGCAGTTCTGTCTTATCTGTAGTAACAGAGACAACCACTCCTTCATTCGCAGCCTTCGCGCTGTCTGGCATCAAAATAAAGCATAAACTCAATACCAAAACAGCAGAAAGAAATACAGAAATCAATTTCTTTGCAGCCTTCATTTCATAAATTCTCCTCTCTTTTACGACTTAACATAAATTTCATGTTTTTTAGTCATCTTTGGGATAATTATAGAACAAAATACATGATAGTGTCAATACAGTTTTACCCATCTTTGGAATATTTGGGAGCAATACAAAAATGAAGATATATAAGTATCAGGACGGAAAATGCAACATCTCCGGAAGAAAAATCCGGGAACTCAGAGAGTCGGCCCGGATGTCTCAGGAAGCGCTTGCCTCCAAAGCTCAATTAGAAGGATTAAACCTGAATCAAAAGGCGATCAGCCGTATTGAAACCGGAGAACGTGTCGTTCCGGATTACGAACTGCTTTATTTTTCCAAAATCCTCCAAGTACCTGTCCAGACATTGTTAGACCCAAATAGTGATATGATGTAAAAAGGCTGCCGTAAAATTCTCCAAGAATCTCACAGTAGCCTTTCTTTATTCATTTTTTCTTATCTGTAGATGATGTCCTCGCGCCCCGGTCCGTTGGAAACCATGGTGATCGGGAAGCCGATCTGTTCCTCCACAAACTCTATGTACTTCCGGCAGTTCTCCGGCAGTTCCTCATAATTCCGAATGCCGCGGATATCCGTTTTCCAGCCCGGCAGAGTCTTTAACACCGGCTTCGCGCGGTTCAGCTTCGATGTGACGGGGAAGTCGGTCGTCACCTCACCATCGATCTCATAGCCCACGCAGACCGGGATCTCGTCCAGATAGCCCAGCACATCCAGCACGGTAAATGCCACATCGGTCGCACCCTGCAGGCGGCAGCCGTACCGGCTCGCGACGCAGTCAAACCATCCCATCCGCCGCGGACGTCCGGTCGTCGCGCCGTACTCTCCGCCGTCGCCGCCGCGCCGCCTGAGTTCGTCAGCCTCATCCCCGAAGATCTCGCTGACAAAGGCACCCGCGCCCACTGCACTGGAATACGCCTTACAGACGACAACCACCTTTTCGATCGCGTAGGGCGGAAGACCCGCGCCGATCGCGCCATATGCCGCCAGCGTGGAGGAGGATGTCACCATCGGATAGATGCCGTGATCCGGATCCTTCAGCGTGCCGAGCTGGCCCTCCAGAAGGATCTCCTTCCCCTCCCTGATCGCGTTCCACAGATAGGAGGACACATCGCAGACATACGGCTCTACCATCTCCCGATACTGATGCAATGTTTCAAGAAGCTCCGCCGGATCCAGCAGCGGCTTATGGTATAAATGCTCCAGAAGAACATTCTTCGTCTCGCAGACGCGGACAACCTTTTCCTTTAACAGCTCCTCATCAAAGAGCTCGCTGACCTGAAAGCCGATCTTCGCGTACTTGTCCGAATAAAACGGAGCGATACCGGACTTCGTGGAGCCGAAGGACTTTCCGCCCAGCCGCTCCTCCTCGTACTGGTCGAAAAGCACATGGTACGGCATCACCATCTGCGCGCGGTCGCTGACCAGAATCTTCGGCATCGGCACGCCCCTCTCAACAATACTCTGAATCTCCCGAAAGAGAATCGGTATATTCAGCGCAACACCGTTTCCGATAATGCTGGTCGTATGGCCATAAAAGCATCCGGACGGAAGCGTGTGAAGCGCAAACTTTCCGTAATCATTTACGATTGTGTGGCCCGCATTGGCGCCTCCCTGAAAACGAACAATGATATCTGCCTCTTTCGCAAGCATATCGGTGATCTTGCCCTTTCCCTCATCACCCCAGTTCGCTCCCACTACTGCTTTTACCATTTTGGTATCCTCCTTATATGATCTCCTGTAAATAATAATATGTCATAGTCGCCAGGGCGATCTCCCGCCCGGTCTCGTCTGTGATCATCACATCATAGACGCACATATTTTTCCCGATTTTAATTTCCCTGGACTCGCCGATCAGCTTTTTGCATCCCATGACCGGCCGGAGATAATGGATATTGCCGGAGACAGTCGTGACAAAACGCCCTCTGCTGGTCGCCGCAGCTCCGCCGATCGTATCCGCGATCGTAAAAAGCACTCCGCCGTGTACGGAACCGATGGGATTTCCATGTTCAGGCCTCAGCTCCAGCTCGCCTCTTGCATATCCCTCGGCAATGTCTGTGGTATTCACACCCACCTCGCGGGTAAAGCCTATATTTCTGATTTCTTTTAATCTTTCAAAATCCATATTTCAATCATCATCCTCCGGTTATACGTGAATCGCCTTCGTCGCGGTCACCGCCAGCGCTCCAGGGCCGATATGGCAGGAAACACTCAGTGACAACGGCTGCAGGACAATATCATGATCCGGGAAAACCGCCTGCACTTCCCGCCTGAACTCCTCCGCAGGCTCCAGATCGTGCGTGTAGGCCATGGAGATATGAATATCCTCGCCGGCCGCGGATCCGAAGTGGTCTCTGCAATCGTCCTGAATCTGCTTGATCATGATATTTTTCCCCTGTTTCGTCGTCCGGGCCTTCGCAAAGGCGTCCAGCTTCTCCCCCTGAATCTGCAGCACTGGCTTCAGCTTCAGCAGCGTTCCCAGCGCCGCGGCAGCCGGTGTGATCCGCCCGCCTTTTTTCAGGTAATACAGGGTATCCAGCATAATGTAAATGCTGGACTCCATTTTATTCGCCATCAGCGCATCGTAAATCTCCTGTCCGGACTTCCCCGCGTCCGCCAGCATTTTTGCATCCAGAGCGGACTGACGCTGCGTCACGGAGATGCGCTGATTGTCCACGACAAACACTTTGCCGTCATAATCCTGTGCGATCATCTGCGCGGTAGAACAGGTACTGGACAATCCGCTGGACATGGGAATATGTATGATCTCATCATATGCGGTGAGCAGTCTGTCCCAGAGTTCAATAAAATCGCCTACAACGGGAGCGGAGGTCTTGATATCCGCACCGGCCGTCAGCTTCTCGTAAAACTGATCCTGCGTCAGGGTAATATCCTCCAGAAACAGTTCCTCATTGATATAAAACGGCATCGGCATGACATATATGCCAAGCTGTTTCCCCTCCATCTGGGTAATGCCGCTGTTGCTGTCAGTTACAATCGCTACCTTGCTCATAAAACCCCCTCCTTGGATGACCGCAGGCCATACAAATGGATTGTATCACACTTGGGTTGTAAAAAGAAGAGAAAAAAGAAAAAAACCCGCCTTGCGGCGGGTTTTTCTTTTTACATCATTCCCATATTCGGATCTCCTGCCGGCATCGGCGGATTCTTTTCCTTAATCTCAGCAACAACGGACTCGGTGGTCAGCAGAGTGGAAGCCACGCTTGTCGCGTTCTGCAGCGCGCTTCTCGTCACCTTCACCGGATCGATGATGCCCTCATCGAGCATGTCAACATACACTTCCTTCGCGGCATCAAATCCGATGCCGGGCTCTGCCTCGCGCACCTTGTTGATGATCACCGCGCCCTCAAGACCTGCATTGGCTGCGATGTAGTACAGCGGAGCCTCCAGTGCCTTCAGGATTACCTTTGCGCCGGTCTTCTCGTCGCCCTCAAGGCTCTCGGCCATCTTCTCCACATCCTTCGCCGCGTGGATATAAGCAGAGCCGCCGCCCGCAATGATGCCCTCTTCAACTGCTGCCTTTGTAGCTGCCAGCGCATCCTCCATGCGGAGCTTGCTCTCCTTCATCTCTGTCTCTGTCGCAGCGCCGACACGGATCACGGCTACGCCGCCTGCCAGCTTCGCCAATCTCTCCTGCAGCTTCTCACGGTCGAAATCAGAAGTGGTGTTCTCAATCTCTGCGCGGATCTGGGCGATTCTCGCCTGAATTGCAGCGGAGTCACCCTCGCCGTCCACAATGATCGTGTTCTCTTTCTGAACCTTGACAGACTTTGCGCGGCCCAGCATATCAATGGTAGCCTCTTTGAGCTCCAGACCAACCTCCTCGGAGATCACGGTGCCGCCGGTCAGGATTGCAATATCCTGCAGCATCGCTTTTCTTCTGTCGCCATAGCCCGGCGCCTTGACCGCCGCAACGGTGAAGGTTCCGCGGAGCTTATTGACAATCAGTGTGGTGAGAGCCTCGCCCTCCACATCCTCGGCGATGATCAGCAGCTTCTTACCCGCCTGAACGATCTGCTCCAGCAGCGGCAGAATCTCCTGAATGTTGCTGATTTTCTTGTCTGTGATCAGGATATACGGGTCATCCAGATTGGCTTCCATCTTATCCATATCGGTCGCCATGTATGCGGAAATGTATCCGCGGTCAAACTGCATACCTTCGACCAGATCCAGCTCGGTCTGCATGGTCTTGGACTCCTCGATGGTGATTACGCCGTCGCCGGTCACTTTCTCCATGGCATCGGCAACCATGTTTCCGACCTCAACATCGCCAGCGGAGATCGCGGCTACCTTTGCGATGTGATCTTTGCCGTTGACCTTCTGGCTCATGGCTGCGATGGACTCAACCGCAACCTCGGTCGCCTTCTTCATACCGCGGCGCATGATGATCGGATTTGCACCCGCCTCAAGGTTCTTCATGCCCTCTTTGATCATCGCCTGTGCGAGAACCGTAGCGGTTGTGGTGCCGTCACCAGCCACATCGTTTGTCTTGGTGGCAGCCTCTTTGACCAACTGTGCACCCATGTTCTCAAACGCATCCTCCAGCTCAATGTCCTTTGCGATGGTCACACCGTCGTTTGTGATCAGCGGCGTGCCGTAGGATTTATCCAGAACAACGTTCCGGCCTTTCGGTCCAAGTGTTACTCTTACTGTATTCGCAAGCTGATCTACGCCTGCCTCTAATGCTTTTCTGGCGTCTGTGCCGTATTTCAACTGTTTTGCCATAATGAAGATCCTCCTTTATAATAATTGCTTCTTACTCTACAATCGCGAGAATGTCGCTCTGCTTTACAATGATGTACTCCTCGCCGTCCAGCTTTACCTCGTTGCCCGCATACTTGGAATAAATCACCTTATCGCCTGTCTTTACCTGCATGGTCACTTCCTTGCCGTCAACCATTCCGCCGGGACCGACTGCGATAACCTCCGCTTCCTGCGGTTTCTCCTGCGCGGAGCTCGCAAGGATGATGCCGGACTTCGTTGTCTCCTCCGCTTCCAGCTGTTTTAATACAACTCTGTCGCCCAAAGGTACTAACTTCATGATAAATCCTCCTTTTACTGATCTGTCTTTTCTTTTTGCCTTGTTAGCACTCATTTAACCCGAGTGCTAACCACTGGTCATATAATAGTAATTTCAGGTATGAATCGCAACCGCATTTATTTTTTAAAATTGCAATGCATCCTCTTGTTTTCTC
>JAJPYF010000146.1 GCA_021205085.1 Clostridiales bacterium
TATCTATAGTGAGATTAACATAGGAATCCGGTTTTGATTTTCGGTTGCTCAGAAGCACCACCGTCTCACAATGCACCGTCTGGCAAAAATTATCCACGACCCTCACCCGCGCCAGCCGGTACTCCCCTGCGCACAGCACTTTCAGATCCCGCGCCAGCGTCGCAGAATCACAGCTTACATACACGATCCGATCCGGTGCCATTGCGAGAATCGTATCCAGCAACAGCCGGTCGCAGCCCTTCCGCGGCGGATCCACCACGATCACATCCGCGTGGGCTTTCCGCCCCTCCCGCGCCTCTTTTTCATAGAATTCCGGCAGAATCTCCTCCGCTTTTCCCACAAAAAATTCGGCGTTTTCAATCCCGTTCAGGCGGGCATTCATCCGCGCATCCTCAATCGCCTGCGGCACAATCTCCACGCCGTAAACCTGCCGCGCCTTCTGCGCCAGAAAGAGGGAGATTGTCCCGATGCCGCAGTAGAGATCCCACACCGTCTCCGCGCCGCTCAGTCCTGCATAGTCAAGTGCAAGGCCGTACAGTTTTTCCATCTGCACCGGATTCACCTGATAAAAGGACTGCGGTGAAATCCGGTAAGTCAGCGTTTTTCGTCCATCCGGCAGGCGGACAGAGTCCGTGATATACCCCTGCCCCCAGATCGTCTCTGTCTCCTCTCCGAGAATCACATTCGTCTGCTTCTCGTTAAAATTCAGCGAGGCGGAGGTCATCCCCTCAATTTTTTTCAACTCCGCAACCAGCTCCTCCTGCCGCGGCAGCTTTCTCCCGTTGAGGATCAGACAGACCATGATCTCTTTTGTCGCAAAACCGCAGCGGATCAGCACATGCCGAACCAGCCCGCTCCCCGTTTTCTCATCATAGGCGCTGATATGATTCCGCTCCATAAACTCAATGACGGCATCCAGCACCTGCCGGTTGACCGGAAGACCCAGCACGCAGTCCCGGTTCGGGATGATCTGATGGGTTCGACCGGTGTAAAACCCGGCGACGATTTTCCCGTCGGCATCCGTTCCGACAGGATACTGCGCCTTGTTGCGATAGCGAAAGGGCTGCTCCATCCCCACGATAGCTTCCATGGGAATCTGTTCAAAACCGCCGATGCGCCGCAGGTTATTCTCTACTTTTTTCTGCTTAAACTCCAGTTGTTTTTCGTAGGAAAGCGCCTGAAGCTGGCAGCCGCCGCACTGACGGTGAAACACACAGGGCGGATCGATCCGGTCCGGAGACGGCTCCAGAATCTCCATCAGCCGGGCATAGCCGTAGGTTCGCTTCAGCTTTGTCACTCTCGCGCGCACCAGATCGCCGATGAGGGCATCCTTCACAAAAAAAGTCATGCCCTCATATTTTCCGATGCCCTCCCCGGCGGCACCCATATCTTCTATTTTTAATACAAACTCATCATTCTTTTTTATGTTCACACTATCTTCCATACACTTCTCACAACGATTGTTTATAAAATATCGCATTGTTTGCGATACAGGTATCCGATTTTATCTGTTCTTCGTACAAACCGGAGCTCACTCCTCCCCGCTGCCGGTTCTGCGGATATTCGACTCAAACAGCCGGTTATACCCCTGCCATTCCAGGTTGCCCGCCGGCGCAGCCGAAAGCGCCTCCTTCATCGTCTCCATCTTCGCGTCCGCGTTGTCCGCAAAGCTCAGCGCCACGGCTTCCATCAGCGCCGGCTTCTTCGGTGAGCCGTACTCAAGTTCCCCGTGATGCGCCAGAATACAATGGATCAGCTCCGAGGCCGTCCGCTTCGGGAAACCGTCAATCGCATCAATGTGATCCTGCACCTCCATGGCGCCGATCACGATATGGCCCAACAGCTGTCCGTCGTCCGTGTAATCGTTCGCCGGGAACTTTGACAGCTCCTTCAGCTTTCCGATGTCATGAAACATCGCCGCGGCAAGCAGAAGATCCCGGTTCATCATGGGATAGAGCTTGCAAAAATACTCACAGATCTGTGTCACATGGAGCGTGTGCTCCACCAGTCCTCCCACAAACCCGTGATGAACGCTCTTCGCCGCCGAGTGGAACTGGAACCGTTCGGCAAAATCCGCGTCGAGGAAGAAGGACTCCGCCAGCTTTTTCAGCCACGGATTCTTAAATTGCGCAATGTAAGCCGTCAGTTCCCGGTACATCTGCGGAATATCATGCTCACTGACCGGCAGATAATCCACTGCGTTCACCGAATCTGCCTGCACCCGTTTCACGCGCTTTACATTCAGCTGAAGCTTCCCCTGAAAGCTGGTCACATCGCCCATGACATAGACATAGTCCAACGAATCAAACTCCTCGATCCCGCCCGAATTCACATCCCATATCTTGGCGTCCAGCGTGCCCGTCTTATCCTGCAGCATCAGCGAATCATACGGTTTCCCCGCCTTCGTCAAAAATGTCTGCTTCTGTCGGCAGAGGTATACCTCCGAAATCCGGTCGCCCTCCCGCAATGGCTCTATAAATCTCATCGTACCGTTCCTCTCTCTCTGATCAATTTACCAATTCATTATAAGTTTTTCCCTGCCGCCTTGCAACCGAAACTTGCGGCCAAAACCGAACCGAAATTCCTGCGCACCTGCCCTTGCCGCGGCGGATCGAACTCTTGCAATTTACATATAATTCCGTTACAATATTTATTCAGAATATAAAAAGGGACGCTTCCATGAATCAAAAGGTATTACACACATTAGAATACGACAAAATCATCTCCCTTCTGGCCGATCAGGCTACCTCGGATGCCGGGAGGGAGCTGTGTCTGAATCTGCGCCCTATGACGGATCCGGACCGGATTGCACAGGCGCAGGCCGAGACCGGCGATGTGCTGAACCGGATATTCCGTAAGGGGAACCTCTCCTTTAGCGGCCTGAAAAATCCGGCGTTCCAGATCCGGCGTCTGGAGGTGGGCGGCGCCTTAAACATCGAGGAGCTTCTGATGATCTGCCGCCTGCTGGAAGTGACCGGAAAAGCAAAAGCATACGCGCGGGAGACCCGTGAGGATGTCCGGCCGGATTCACTGGATGAATTGTTTGCCGGATTGGAGCCGCTGACGCCGCTTCTGGAGGAGATTCACCGCTGCATCCCCGGTCCTGACGAGGTCAGCGATGCGGCAAGCCCTGCCCTGCACAACATCCGTCGGCAGATCCGCACGATCAACGACCGGATCCACGCTGCCATGAACAGCCTCTTAAACAGCCAGACGACCCGGACCTATCTGCAGGACGCGGTCATCACCATGCGCAACGGCCGTTACTGCCTGCCTGTAAAAGCAGAGTACAAGGCACAGATGCCCGGCATGATCCACGACCAGTCCTCCTCCGGCTCCACGCTTTTCATCGAGCCGATGTCTGTTGTAAAGCTGAATAATGATTTAAAGGAAACGCGGCTGAAGGAAAAAGAGGAGATTGAAAAAATCCTCGCCGAATTGAGCAACCATGTAGCGGAATACAGTTCCGCCATCACGCAAAATTACCGCACTCTGACCACGCTGGATTTTATCTTTGCGAAGGCAAAGCTTGCGAAAATCCAGAATGCCATGCCGCCGGTCTTTAACACAGACGGCAGGATCAACATCCGGAAGGGGCGGCACCCGCTTCTGGATCCGCACCGGGTCGTGCCCATCGACATACGCCTCGGCAATGCGTTTCATCTTTTGATTGTTACCGGACCAAACACCGGCGGAAAAACGGTCTCACTGAAGACCATCGGCCTCCTGACCCTGATGGGACAGGCGGGCTTACACATTCCGGCGGGAGACCGCTCCGAGCTTTCTGTCTTTAAGCAGGTCTACGCCGACATCGGGGACGAGCAGAGCATTGAGCAAAGCCTCAGTACCTTCTCCTCCCACATGACAAACATTGTCTACATCTTAAAAAAGGCGAACCGCGGAAGCCTCGTGCTCTTCGACGAGCTCTGCGCCGGTACGGATCCGGACGAGGGCGCTGCCCTTGCGGCCTCGATTCTGGAGCAGCTGCGCCGGCGGGGCATCCGGACGATGGCCACCACCCACTACAGTGAGTTAAAGCTCTATGCGCTCTCCACGGAGGGCGTGGAAAATGCCTGCTGTGAGTTTGATGTGGAGACCCTGAGTCCCACCTACCATCTGCTCATCGGGATTCCCGGCAAGAGCAATGCCTTCGCCATCTCACAGAAGCTGGGCCTGTCCCCGCGTCTCATCGAGGACGCGCGCACGCGCATTTCCAGTGAGAATGAGAGCTTTGAGGATGTCATCTCGGATCTGGAACAGAGCCGCCGCACGATTCAGCGGGAGCAGGTTGAGATCAGCCAATACAAAGCCGAGGCGGAGGCGCTGAAAAAACAGCTGGAGGAGCAGCAGGAAAAGCTGAACGAAAGCCGGAGCCGCATGATCCGCGAAGCCAGTGAGGAGGCTGCCGCCATACTCCGCGATGCAAAGGCAACCGCCGACGAGACCATACGCAATTTCCGCAAATTCGGAAAAACGGCCATCGATACCGCGGCAATGGAAAAAGAGCGGGAAAAGGTTCGCCTGAAAATGGAGGCTGCCCAAAACAAGGCAGCCATCCCCAAAAAGCCGACGGAAAACCGCAGTATTCCCAAGAATCTCCGGCTGGGCGATACCGTCAGGGTGTTGAGCATGAATGTAAAGGGAACCGTCCACACACTTCCGGATGCAAAGGGCAACCTGTATGTACAGACCGGCATCCTTCGCTGTCAGGTAAACATCCGCGACCTGATCCTTCTCAAGGATGAGGATCCGCTCCGCCCGAAAACAGCCAAAACCGGCGCCGGACAGTTAAAAATGTCCAAGTCTCTCTCCGTCTCCTCCGAGATCAACCTTATCGGAAAGACGGTGGATGAAGCCACGCATGCACTGGACAAGTATCTCGACGACGCTTATCTGGCTCACCTGAAAACGGTCCGTATTGTCCACGGGAAAGGCACCGGCGCGCTGCGCAAAGCGGTTCACGAGCATCTGCGCCGCCAGAAAAACATTGAAGAATATCACCTCGGCGAATTCGGCGAAGGTGACAGCGGTGTGACAATCGCCACATTCCGTTAAACCCCAAAAGCGGGCACTGTAATAAAAAGGAGAATTTCATGAGCGCAAAACAGAAAATATTAATCGTAGACGACGACGCCAATATCGCAGAGCTGATCTCCCTGTATCTCCTGAAGGAATGTTATGACACCATGATTGTTTCCGATGGGGAGTCTGCTCTCCGCGAATTCCAAAACTATCATCCGGATCTGATCCTCCTCGACCTGATGCTGCCGGGGATCGATGGCTATCAGGTATGCCGGGAGATCCGCTCGCACTCCAACACACCGATCATTATGCTCTCCGCAAAGGGAGAGGTCTTCGACAAGGTTCTCGGTCTGGAGCTGGGCGCAGATGACTATATTATGAAGCCCTTCGACTCAAAGGAAATGGTCGCGCGGGTCAAGGCGGTGCTCCGCCGTTTCCAGCCCTCCATGCAGGCATCTCCGGAAAATGAGATCAAATGCGTCGAATATCCGGACCTCGTTGTCAATCTGACAAACTACTCTGTCCTTTACAAAAATCAGGTGGTAGACATGCCGCCGAAGGAGCTGGAGCTTTTATACTTCCTCGCGGCTTCCCCCAATCAGGTTTTTACCAGGGAACAGCTTCTCGACAACATCTGGGGCTATGAATACCCGGGTGACACGCGCACAGTGGATGTCCATGTCAAGCGTCTGCGGGAGAAAATCAATGACAGCGATAGCTGGGGCATCGCCACTGTCTGGGGCATCGGTTACAAATTTGAGACGAAATAAATTCCCTGATCGTTCCAAACGCACCATTCATGAACAGGAAGGAACGCCGACATGGCAAAGAAGCATATCCTAAACCGAAATTCAAAAAACCTCCGGGAACCTGCCAGAAAAATATTTCTTCTGCGCGTGCTGTTCACCTATGTGGTTTTCTGCGTCATCGGTTTTATCGCGACATCCTATCTCTCATCGGACGACGAGCTGAGGTTCCGCCAGCTGACCTTCACAGTCGCTGATCTGAAGGAGTTTTTCTTCACCGGATACTTTCTCATCTATGTGATTGTAACCCTTTCCGCCCTGATCATCATTATCGTATACATCGTTACGATCAACCGGCCGCTGCGCCTCATCGTCCGGGCCGCAGCCTCCTACGCAGACGGTGATTATGAGACTCCGATCCCCTATCACGCACACAATGAACTGGGATTTATCACCGATGTGATGAACTGTATGGCACAGGAGCTGAACTCCCTGGAGGATGACCAGCGCAAATTTGTATCAAATGTCTCCCATGATTTTCGATCCCCTCTGACATCCATCAAAGGATATGCGGAGGCGATCGCAGACGGCACCATTCCGCCGGAGCATCAGGACAAATATCTCCATGTCATCATAGCCGAGACGGAGCGCCTGGAAAAGCTGACGCAAAGCCTGATGGAGCTCAACAAATACAGCGCGAAGGGTGTCCTTTTAAACCTGACCTCCTTTGACCTGAATGAAATGATCCGCCAGACGCTGCTGACCTTCGAGGGCAGAGCCATTGAGAAAGGGCTGACGTTTCACCCTCTGCTCACCGATGGCGAACTTTTGGTGAAGGCGGACTCCGCCAAAATCGAACAGGTTCTTCACAATCTGATCGACAACGCCGTGAAATTCAGCACATCCGGTTCCAGAATTGATATTGAAACTACAATCAAGAACGGGAAAGCGTTCACCTCCGTCAGAGACTACGGCATCGGCATTCCCAAAGACAGTCTGAATAAAATCTGGGAGCGCTTCTATAAAACCGACCTGTCCCGCGGCAAAGACAAAACCGGCACCGGCCTCGGTCTTGCCATCGTAAAGGAGATTATCCACGCTCACCACGAGAATATCAATGTCATCAGCACAGAGGGCGTCGGAACAGAGTTTATCTTCTCGCTCACGCTGGCTTCCCCATCGGCACAATAGCAAAAGCACCCCCCCCACACAAATCAAATACTCTGAAACAAAAACCCCGGCCTGTGCTCCGGAAACAGATTTCCTATCTGTCTCAGAACACAGAACCGGGGTTCTCATTCATCATTCTGCAGTTTACACAAGCTCCAGCACAACCATCATGGCAGCATCGCCCTTCCGCGGTCCGATCTTGATGATCCGTGTATAACCGCCCTTGCGATTCTTATACTTCGGTGCGATCTCGGTAAAGAGCTTGTCGACCATATCGACCTTCTTGCGATCCTTCTTTTTCTCGCCCGTCTCTACCACCGGATACAGCAGCTTCAGCATCTGTCTTCTCGCATGCAGTCTGGAAGGAAGATCCTTCTTGATTGTCTTGTCTACCTCATCGTAAACGGTGACCTTTTTCCCGTCCACAACCTCTTTCACTCTCTTGCCGTCCTTATCCTTGCGGGCAACCTTTGCCTTTACGGTGACTTCCTCGTAGTTATCCGCTTCTTTGACAGCCAGAGCGATCATCTTGTCCGCGAACTCGCGAACTTCCTTTGCCTTTGCCTCTGTCGTAACGATCTTTCCGTGATACAGCAAAGATGTTACCTGACTTCTGATCAGGGATTTTCTCTGGTCAGACGTTCTTCCTAATTTGCGATATTTCGCCATAATATAAGTCCTCCACTCTGTGAATGAACCGGACAGCGCTCTTCGGGCTTACCTGTCCTTCCACATTGTTACAAAAAACTACTCTCTTATTCTTCACTTTGATTTAGCTGTAATCCAAGCTCTTTCAGCTTCGCCAGCACTTCTTCCAGAGACTTCCGTCCCAGATTGCGAACCTTCATCATATCTTCCGGCGTGCGATTCGTCAGCTCCTCGACCGTATTGATTCCGGCCCTCTTCAGGCAGTTGTAGGAACGAACGGAAAGCTCAAGCTCATCGATGCTCATCTCCAGAACCTTTTCCTTCGCATTGTCCTCCTTCTCGATCATAACCTCCGCCGTTCTGGCGTTCTCGGAAAGATCGATGAAGAGGCTCAGATGCTCGCTCAGAACCTTTGCCGCAAGGCTGACCGCCTCATCCGGCTCCAGTGTTCCGTTGGTGTACACATCCAATGTCAGCTTGTCATAGTCCGTAATCTGTCCGACACGCGTATTCTCCACAGAGAGATTTACACGCTCTACCGGTGTATAGATGGAATCCACCGCGATAATACCGATCGGCGTGTCCTCGTTCTTGTTCTTTTCGGAACTGACATAGCCGCGGCCCTTCGTGATCGTGAGCTCCATATAGAGTCTGGAATCGGCTCCTCCGTTCAAATGGGCAATCACAAGATCCGGGTTCATGACCTGAATGTCGGAATCCACCTGAATATCCGCCGCGGTCACAACGCCCTCGCCCTCAAACTCGATGTAAGCAACCTTTGCCTTGTTTGTTGAGCTGGTATTTTTCAACGCCAGGCTCTTGATGTTCATGATGATCTCTGTCACATCTTCCTTAACTCCGGGGATGGAAGAAAACTCGTGTAAAACGCCGTCGATCTTAACCTGACTGACTGCTGCGCCGGGCAGGGAAGAAAGCATAATTCTTCTCAAAGAGTTGCCAAGTGTGGTACCATATCCTCTTTCGAGCGGCTCTACGACAAACTTGCCGTATTTTTTATCTTCTGAAAGTTCAGCAATCTCGATATTGGGTTTTTCAAAATCGAACACTCCACAATCCTCCTTTTTAATGTGCCCTACTTACATCGTTTATTTCGAATACAACTCGACGATCAGCATCTCATCTACCGGCACATCGATCATCTCTCTGGTCGGCAGTTCTTTGACCGCGCCGCTTAAATTCTCCTGATCGACATCCAGCCACTCCGGAACCAGGCGTCCTGCGGTCGCCTCCAGAATCTCCTTATAGCGCGGAGAACTCTTGGACTTCTCCCGGATCTCGATGGTGTCGCCGGCTTTTACCAGATAGGAGGGAATGTTTACACATTTCCCGTTGACCAGCACATGCTTGTGATCGACGATCTGTCTCGCCTCTCTTCTGGTTCTCGCAAGACCGAGACGGAAAATGACATTGTCCAGTCTGCACTCCAGCATCACGATCAGGTTCTCACCGGTCATGCCCTTCATCCGGTCCGCCTTCTTATAGTAGTTGTGGAAAGGCTTCTCCAGAACGCCGTAGATGAACTTTGCCTTCTGCTTTTCTCTCAGCTGCAGTCCATACTCGGACATTTTGCGGTTTGATCTCTTTAACTGTCTCTTTGATTTTTTATCAATTCCTAAGTACGTCGGCTCTAATCCGAGCGATCTGCATCTCTTAAGAACGGGTACTCTGTTTACTGCCATATTCGGTCAACCTCCTGATTAAACTCTTCTGCGTTTGGGCGGACGGCAGCCGTTGTGCGGCACCGGCGTGACATCTGTGATACTTGTTACCTCAAGACCCGCCGCTGAGAGCGCACGGATCGCTGCCTCTCTTCCCGAACCCGGTCCCTTCACGAAAACATCCACTGTCTTTAAGCCGTAGACAAGAGCTGCCTTCGTCGCGGTCTCTGCCGCCATCTGCGCAGCATAGGGAGTAGATTTCCTTGAACCTCTGAAGCCAAGGCCGCCGGCACTTGCCCATGATAAGGCATTGCCCTGAGCATCAGTCAACGTCACGATGGTGTTGTTGAAAGAAGCCTGAATATGTGCCTGTCCGCGTTCAACGTTTTTCTTTACACGCTTTTTCGTTACTTTCTTTGCAACTTTTTTAGCCATAATTAAACTAACCTACTTTCTGCATTCATTATTTCTTTTTGCCTGCTACTGTCTTCTTCGGGCCTTTTCTGGTTCTGGCGTTTGTCTTGGTCTTCTGACCGCGAACCGGAAGTCCCTTTCTGTGGCGGATACCGCGATAGCATCCGATCTCCTGGAGACGCTTGATATTCATGGCGGTGTCTCTTCTCAGATCACCTTCCACCATGATGCCCTCCGTCTCGATGGCCTCGCTGATGGCCTTGACCTCATCATCGGTCAGATCCTTGCAGCGGGTATCCGGATTGACATTCGCCGCAGTGAGCAGACGGCGGGAAGTGGCAACGCCGATGCCGTAAATATAAGTCAATCCAATCTCTACACGTTTTTCTCTTGGTAAATCTACACCTGCGATACGAGCCATGTGTGTTTACACCTCCATAATGATTATCTGGACCAGAGGTCCGTTCATGATTTCCCGCAGCGCTTCAATCCTGTCAGTGAACAATGAATTCAGAGGGGAATTCACTGCAGCCGCACACATCGAAGATCACGGGCCCGCTGCCGCCCTTTTTGATTCAAACAGATCCTGTTCCAAATCGGTGCTCTGTGGCAGAGTCATCCGGGGAGGAACGGATTATGCAGTAAATGCGCACCTGCGGCAGTCCTGCCGCGATGCTCCAACCTGCTCTCATCATCTATGCACAGTTTCTTCTATATAATAAGAAAGAACTGTGCCAACATGATAATTAACCCTGTCTCTGTTTGTGTTTCGGGTTCTCGCAAATGATCATAACCCGACCCTTACGCTTGATTACCTTGCACTTCTCGCACATCGGTTTAACGGATGCTCTTACTTTCACAGCAAACCCTCCTTTCATAGTAATCGCGCTGTCAATATAGTTGCTTTATAGCATAAAACCTTTGAATTACCGGTTTTTTGCTCGACTTTAAACGCTCCTGATTTTCAGAGCGCCGATGTTTATTATAGCATGGCATATAAGCCAATGCAAACATTTTTTCAATTATTTTAAAAAAATCTGCCCTATTTGTCTCTCCAGATGATCCTTCCCTTTGTCAGATCGTAGGGGGAAAGCTCAAGAGTTACCTTGTCGCCCGGAAGGATGCGGATAAAATTCATGCGAAGCTTTCCGCTGATCGTTGCCATGATCTGGTGGCCGTTCTCAAGTTCCACTTTAAAAAATGCATTGGGGAGCTTCTCAACCACGACGCCTTCCACTTCAATTACATCTGCTTTTGACATTTTCTTCCTCCTGATACAATTTCAATGCCCTCTTTATTTCCAGATCTCCCGGATCCCCGCCCCGCGTCAGCGGCTCCGCCACTGCCGGGGAGATATTACCGATGACCTGAATATGTTTCCGTTTTTTCCGTTTGGGATGCCCGACCGTCCGTCTTACACCGTCCGCCAGAGAAACAAAATCGCCGTCCTCTCCCACGATCACATACAGGCGATCCTTATCGTGACCCGCCTTAGATCTCGCCAGTCTGAATTTCATGCCTTTCCTCCTCGGTTAGGGTCAAAATCTCCGGCTCTCCATCGGTAATCAGGATCGTATTCTCATAGTGCGCGGAAAGCGACCGGTCGCGGGTGACCACCGTCCAGTTGTCATCCATCCACTCCACTTCCCATGTACCTGCATTCACCATCGGCTCTACGGCCAGCGTCATCCCTTCCCGCAGACGAATCCCTCTGCTCTTCTGGCGGAAATTCGGAATCTGCGGATCCTCGTGGAGCTTTGCCCCGACACCGTGTCCTACCAGATCCTTCACCACGCCGTATCCGAAGCTCTCACAGTAATCCCCGATCGCGTTGGAAATCTCGTGAAGATGATGGCCGCTTCTGGCATACCGGATTCCCTCGAAAAAGCTTTGGCGCGTCCGCTCGATCAGCAGCTTCGCCTCCTCGGAAACTTCACCGATGGCATGTGTCCGCGCTGCGTCGGAATGGTACCCTTTATAAATACATCCCATATCCAGGCTTACGATATCCCCGTCCTGAATGATGCGGTGTTTTGTGGGAATTCCGTGAACGACCTCCTCGTTAATGGAAACACAGACCGAACCCGGAAACCCGTTGTAATTCTTGAAATTGGGAACACAGCCGAAGCTTCGAATCATCTCCTCCGCCTTCCGGTCTACATCCAGCGTTGACATTCCCGCCCTGAGCTCCCTGCCAAGATCCTGATGGACAATGGCTATAATTCTGCAAGCCTCGCGCATCAGCGCGATCTCGCGTTCTGA
The DNA here is from genome assembly GCA_021205085.1 of Clostridiales bacterium. Taxonomy (GTDB): domain Bacteria; phylum Bacillota; class Clostridia; order Lachnospirales; family Lachnospiraceae; genus Eubacterium_I. Next base: position 11,942 of record JAJPYF010000146.1, read on the forward strand.
CTTAACTGATACTGACATGAACTGCCTCCGAAATAATCCGAATTATTTTTCCAGCAGTGCAACGATCGCATCAAAAACCTCATTCATCGGCTGCGTTCCGTCCACCGTTTTCAGAATGCCCTGCGCGGTATAATAATCGATCAGAGGCTGCGTCTGGTTATGGTAAACATCCAGACGTTTTTTCACGGTTTCCGCTTCGTCATCGGCTCTCAGCACGACCGGACTCCCGCAGCGGTCACAAATGCCCTCGACCTTTGTCGGGATATTGACGATGTGATAGGTTGCACCACAGTTTAAACAGGCTCTTCTTCCGGACATTCTGGTGATGATATTCTCATCCGGCACATCCACGTCGATCGCATAGTCCATGCTCTCTCCGCGCGCATTCAGCGCTTCCGTCAGACACTCTGCCTGCGGAATCGTCCGCGGAAACCCGTCGAGGATAAATCCATCCCTGCAATCCTCGTTGGAGATTCGGTCAACGACAAGATCACAGGTCAGCTCATCCGGAACCAGAAGCCCCTGATCCATATATACCTTTGCCTTTTTCCCAAGCTCCGTTCCCGCTTTCAGGTTGGCGCGAAAGATATCTCCCGTGGAGATGTGCGGAATCCCATATTTATCCGCGATCAGTTTTGCCTGTGTGCCTTTTCCGGCACCCGGTGCCCCCAACATTATAATCTTCATATTGACCTCCTCTAAGACACAGAAGCGGAGATACCGGTTCCCCGAATATCTCCCACTCTCTGTATTGATTAATCATTTAAAAATCCTTTGTAATTGCGAACCAGCATCTGAGACTCGATCTGCTTTAAGGTCTCGATGATAACGCCCACGATAATGATCAGCGATGTACCTCCGAAAGATACGTCCGCATTGAACACTCCCTCAAAGAAAATCGGGATGATCGCGACAATCACAAGACCGACTGCGCCGATAAAGATGATGTAGTTCAGCATCTTCGTCAGATAGTCGCTGGTCGGCTTGCCCGGACGAATACCCGGAATAAAACCGCCCTGTTTTTTCAGGTTGTCTGCAACCTCAAGCGGGTTGAAGGTGATGGACGTATAGAAATACGCAAATGCAATAATCAAAGCGATATAGATTGCCAGTCCGATGTTGTTGATCGGCGTGTTGAAATCAAACCAGTTCGACTGTGTCAGCATATTCAGGATCTTTCCCCACACGGATGTCCCGCCGGTCTTACCCAGCAGCTGGCAAATAATCACCGGAAACATCATCAGAGACTGTGCAAAGATGACGGGAATAACGCCGGCCGTGTTGACCTTCAGGGGAATCTGGGAGGACTGTCCGCCCACCTGCTTCCTGCCCATAACCTTGCGTGAATACTGGACAGGGATTCTCCGCTCTGCGCCCTGAAGCAGGACAACCAGAACGACCACCAGAACAATGATCGCCACGATAATTGCCGCATTCAGAACCGCTGTTGCGATCTCCTTCCCCTGTACAAACTGCCCGAACAATGTCGTCAGGTCGGACGGGAGCCTGGAGATAATATTAATCGTCAGGACGATGGAGATTCCATTCCCGACACCGCGCTCCGTGATGCGCTCACCGATCCACATGATCACGGTGGAACCCGCGGTCAGTGTGACCACTGTCATGATCACGTTCAGTGCATTAAACTCAGTGAAAAGACCCTGTCTTCCGAATGCAATGGACATAGCCAGAGATTCCATGATCGCCAGTCCGACGGTCAGGTATCTTGTAATCGCAGTCAGCTTTTTCCTTCCGTCCTCGCCGTCCTTCTGCCACTCCTCAAACTTCGGAATCGCGATGGTCAGCAGCTGGATGATGATGGATGATGTGATATACGGCGTAATATTCAGCGCAAAGACCGACATATTTTCAAAGGAACCGCCGGTGATCGCGTCAAAAAAGCCAAAGGCATTTCCCGAGTTCTCGGAAAACCACTCGGCAAAATACTCGCCGTTTATACCCGGAATCGGAATCTGAGACCCGATACGCACCACGATCAGCATCAGGAAGGTAAAGATGATTCTGTTTCTTATTTCCTTGATTTTAAATGCATTACGGACTGTCTGGAGCATTAGATCACCTCTGCTTTTCCACCCAGTGCTTCAATTTTTTCTTTTGCCGAACCACTGAATGCGTTAACCTGCACCGTAAGCTTCTTTGTAAGCTCACCATTGCCGAGAATCTTGACGCCGTCTCTGGGATTTCTCACGATACCGGCCTCAACCAGTGTGTCAACAGTCACTACTGTGTCATTATCAAATGCTTCCAGCGAGGAAACATTCACAGCAACAATATCCTTGGTGTTTCTGTTTGTGAAACCTCTCTTCGGGATACGTCTGTAGAGAGGCATCTGGCCGCCCTCAAATCCGGGTCTCGGTGCTCCGGAACGTGCTTTCTGGCCCTTATGTCCGTATCCGGCGGTCTTTCCGTTCCCTGAGCCGTGTCCGCGACCTCTGCGGAAACGATCCCCGTGTGTTGAACCCGCTGCGGGTTTTAAATTCGATAACTCCATCATGGCACCTCCTTACCTGTTAAATTTCCTCAACTTTTACCAAATGGCTGACCTGGCGGATCATACCGCGGGTCGCCGCGTTGTCCGGAAGCTCGACTGTCTTATTCAGCTTCTTTAAGCCGAGAGCTGCTACAGTCTTTCTGTGCTTCGGGATCGCACCAATCGTTGATTTTACAAGTGTGATTCTTAATTTATCTGCCATTGTCCTGTCCTCCTTAACCCAGTATCTCTTCCACAGACTTGCCGCGAAGTCTGGCTACTTCCTCCGGGGATTTCAGCTGGCGAAGTGCCTCGATCGTTGCCAGGACAACATTCTGCTTATTGTTGGAGCCCAGAGATTTGGTACGGATGTTTTTGATGCCGGCAAGCTCGCACACGCTACGTGCGGGGCCGCCCGCGATAACGCCGGTACCTTCCGGGGACCGCTTCAGGAGCACGGATGCGCCTGTGTGCTTTCCGGTAGAATCATGAGAAATACTGTTGTTTTCATCCAGCTTTACCTCAATGAGATTCTTCATGGCATCCTCTTTTCCCTTGCGAACCGCCTCGGGAATTTCCTGTGCCTTGCCTAAGCCTGCGCCGACATGACCGTTCCGGTCACCTACGACAACCAAAGCTGTGAAACGCATATTCCGTCCGCCCTTCACAACCTTTGTTACACGCTTGATCGCCACGGTTTTTTCTTCTAATTCAAACTGATCCGGGTCAATAATTGCTCGTTTCATCGTCGCTCTCCCTCCCTGTTAAAAGTTTAATCCGGCTTCACGCGCCGCATCTGCCAGTGCCTGAACCTTGCCCTGATAGATATAACCGCCTCTGTCAAAAACAACGGTGGTGATACCCTTCTCCAGTGCCTTCTTTGCAATGGCTGTACCGACTGCCTTCGCCGCGTCCACGTCGTCTGTATACTTCAGCGCGGATTTGATATCCTTTTCCATGGTGGAAGCTGCGCAAAGAGTAACCTGAGCGTCGTCGTCAATAATCTGGGCGTACATGTGCTTGTTGCTCCGGAAGACTGCCAGGCGTGGCCGTGCAGCAGTTCCCGCTAAATGATTCCGCATTCTTCTGTGCTTTTTCACACGAACATCTGCTCTTGATTTTTTATTTATCATTACCTGTCACACCTCCAATTATTTCTTGCCGGTCTTACCAACTTTGCGACGGATCACTTCATCGGCATACTTGATACCCTTGCCCTTATACGGCTCCGGGCTCCTCTTGCTTCGGATCTCTGCTGCGTACTGGCCGACCTTTTCCTTGTCGATGCCCTTCACAGTAATCTTATTTCCATCTACGACGGACTCCAGCCCCTCCGGATCTGTCATCTCCACCGGATGAGAATATCCCAGTGTCAATGTCAGCTTTTTGCCGGACTTGGCAGCCCTGTAACCGACACCGTTGATCTCCAGCACCTTGGCATAGCCCTCGGTCACACCGATGACCATGTTGTTGATCAGGGTTCTTGTCAATCCATGCAGTGATTTCATTTTCTTCAGGTCGTTCGGTCTGGATACGACAATCTCACTGCCTTCCTGTTTAATCTCCATCTCCTCCGGAAGCACTCTCTCCAGTGTTCCCTTCGGACCTTTTACAGTCACATGATTATTTTCTGCGATCGTCACCGTTACGCCGGCCGGAATCGCGATTGGCATTCTTCCTATACGTGACATGCCCGTACCTCCTAAAATTTAATTGATTGTGGATGCCTACCAGACGAAGGCTAATACTTCGCCGCCGACCCGGAGCTTTCTGGCTTCTTTGTCCGTGATCACACCCTGGTTGGTGGAAAGGATCGCAATACCGAGACCTCCCAGCACCTTCGGGATATCATCCTTGCCTGCATATACGCGAAGACCCGGCTTGGAAATTCTCTTGATACCGGAGATAACCTTTTCGTTTTTGTCCGCGCCGTATTTTAAGGTGACACGGATCGCCTCGAAATTCCCGTCCGGAATCATCTCATACTTTGTGATATAACCCTCGTTATATAAAATATCCGCGATGGCGATCTTCATTTTTGACGAAGGGATATCTACTACATCATGCTTTGCGATATTCGCATTGCGGATTCTTGTAAGCATATCCGCGATTGGATCGTTTGTCGTTCTCATACTCTGCCTCCTCCTTACCAACTGGATTTCTTCACACCCGGAATCTCGCCCTTGTAGGCCAGCTCGCGGAAGCAGATCCTGCAGATTCCGTATTTTCTCAGCACAGAATGCGGACGCCCGCAGATCCTGCAGCGAGTATATTCTCTGGTAGAGAATTTCGGTTTGCGCTGCTGTTTAACTTTTAAAGATGTCTTAGCCATGAAAATTCCCTCCTGTTATTTTGCAAATGGCATATTGAACTGTGCCAGTAACTCCCGCGCCTCTTCATCCGTCTGGGCGGATGTGACAAAGATGATATCCATACCGCGTACTTTATCGATCTTGTCATACTCGATCTCCGGGAAAATCAGCTGCTCTTTGATGCCGAGAGCATAATTGCCTCTTCCGTCAAAAGAGTTCGGATTTACACCGCGGAAGTCACGCACACGCGGAAGCGCGAGGTTGATCAGGCGGTCGACAAACTCATACATCTTCTCGCCGCGCAGTGTAACCTTGCATCCGATGGCCATGCCTTCTCTGAGCTTGAAGTTTGCGACAGATTTCTTTGCAATGGTCTTGATCGGCTTCTGTCCGGAGATGATCTCCAGATCCTTCATCGCAGACTCCAGAATCTTTGCATTTTCCTTCGCCTCGCCGACGCCCATGTTGATGACAACCTTCTCAAGCTTCGGCACCTGCATGATATTCTTATATCCGAATTTCTTGATCATAGCATCTACGATCTCATTTTGATAAGCTTCTTTCAATCTACTCAACTCGATGGACCTCCTTCTAATCAATGATCTTGCCCGTCTTCTTGGCGACGCGCTTCTTGATCGGTTTGCCCTTCTCATCCACGCCGTCAAAGACGAATCCGATTCTGGTAGGCACTCCATCCGCAAGGTACATGACGTTGGAAATATCGATCGGCGCTTCCTGCTGGACAATACCGCCGGCCTGGTTTGCCATACTCGGCTTTGTATGCTTCGTGATCATGTTGATCCCCTCAACCGTCACTCTGTTATGCTTTGCGTCAACAGCGATTACTTTGCCTTCTTTATCTTTATCCTTGCCGGCAATCACCCTGACTGTATCACCTTTTTTAATTTTAAGCATGAATCGCTACCTCCTATAGTACTTCCGGAGCAAGGGAAACAATTCTCATAAACTGTTTCTCACGAAGCTCCCTGGCAACCGGTCCAAATATACGGGTTCCTCTCGGAGTCTTGTCGTCCTTGATGATCACGGCAGCGTTCTCATCAAAACGGATGTAAGAACCATCCTTCCTGCGGATCTCCCTCTTTGTGCGGACAACAACCGCTTTTACAATGTCACCCTTTTTGACAACTCCGCCTGGTGTTGCATCTTTGACCGTTGCAACAATAATATCGCCAACACGGGCATATCTTCTCGTAGAACCGCCCATAACACGGATGCAGAGAATCTCTTTTGCTCCTGTGTTATCAGCCACCCTAAGCCTGCTTTCCTGCTGAATCATACTGGCAGCCTCCTTTATGATTATTTCGCTTTCTCCATGATCTCGACAAGTCTCCATCTCTTTTCCTTGGACAGCGGTCTTGTCTCCATAACTCTGACGGTATCGCCGATACCGCACTCGTTGTTCTCATCATGAGCTTTTAATTTGTAGGTCTTTTTTACAATCTTGCCGTAAAGCGGGTGTCTCACGTTATCCTCGACAGCAACGACGATGGTCTTATCCATCTTATCGCTTACCACTTTTCCGACACGTGTTTTTCTAAGATTTCTTTCTTCCACGGGATTCTCCTTTCAGGGCCTTTGCCGAAACTACTCCGCCTTCTCAGCGATCACTGTCTTGATCCTGGCAATGTTCTTCTTGACTTCCTTCAATCTCGCTGTGTTCTCCAGCTGATTGGTAGCGTTCTGGAACCGGAGATTGAAAAGCTCTTTCTTTGCAGCTACAAGCTGGTTATTTAACTCGGCAGGACTCTGTGCTCTCAACTCTTCTAAATATTTAACCGATTTCATTCTATTCACCGCCTTCTAAATCTTCACGTGAAACGATCTTGCACTTGCACGGCAGCTTATGCACCGCCAGGCGAAGTGCTTCACGGGCAACGTCTTCGGGAACGCCGGCAACCTCAAACATGACACGGCCCGGCTTTACTACCGCAACCCAATACTCCAGTGAACCTTTACCTTTACCCATTCGGGTCTCAGCCGGAGTGGCCGTTACCGGTTTGTCGGGGAAGATTTTGATCCATACTTTACCGCCACGTTTCATATGACGGGTCATGGCAACACGGGCAGCTTCGATCTGGTTGGACTTAATCCAGCAGGGCTCCATGGCAACGATTCCATACTCACCGTATGTGATCTTGTTGCCTCTCATTGCCTTTCCTTTCATCGTACCACGGAACTGTTTCCGGTGTTTTGCTCTCTTCGGCATTAACATTATCGATCTCTCCCTTCCACTGCTTTTTTCGGAAGAACTTCGCCGTTGTAGATCCAGACCTTCACACCGACTTTTCCGTATGTGGTGTCTGCCTCTGCGAAGCCATAGTCAATATCTGCTCTCAGAGTCTGCAGCGGAATCGTTCCCTCACTGTAAAACTCAGAGCGGGCAATATCCGCTCCGCCGAGACGCCCGGACACAGCAGCCTTGATTCCCTTTGCGCCGGCCTTCATGGTTCTGCCCATGCAGAACTTCATCGCGCGGCGGTAAGAAATACGGTTCTCCAGCTGTGCCGCAATGTTCTCGGCCACAAGCTGCGCATCCCTGTCCGGTCTCTTGACCTCTTTGATATCAACGATCATTTTCTTGTCGGTCAGCTTCTGAAGCTCTTTCTTGACCTTCTCAATCTCTGCGCCTCCCTTACCGATGACAACACCCGGCTTCGCAGTGTAAACGGTAACCTTTACACGGTCGGATGCCCGCTCGATCTCGATATTGGAGATACCGGCGCTGTACAGCTTTTTCTTTAAAAACTGTCTGATATTGTAATCTTCAACCAGGAGATCTGCAAAGTCCTTCTCTGCGTACCACTTAGAACTCCAGTCTTTGATAATACCAACTCTCAATCCATGCGGATTCACTTTCTGTCCCATGCTTTAACCTCCTACCTTTCGTTCAGCACAATGGTGATGTGGCTCATCCTCTTCTCGATCCGGTAAGCTCTGCCCTGTGCCCTCGGCTGAATCCGTTTCATTGTGGGACCTTTGTTCGCGTAGCATTCCTCGACATAAAGGTCGTCAATGTTCATTCCGTTATTGTTCTCAGCGTTTGCAATCGCCGACTGTAATAATTTCTCAATGATGCTCGAAGCATATCTCGGATTGTACTTGAGGATCGCCAGTGCGGTCTTTACATCCTTGCCGCGGATCGCGTCCAGTACAAAGCAGGCTTTCTGCACAGATACCCTCGCGTAAGATAACTTAGCGGAAGGTCTGGTATCTTTCTGAGCATTTCTCTCACGTTTGATCTGTGATCTATGTCCCTTTGCCATGGATAATAACCTCCTTTACGAATTATCTTACTCTGGATTTCTTCTCGTCCTTGCCGTGTCCTCTGTAGGTACGGGTCGGTACGAACTCACCAAGCTTATGGCCGACCATATCCTCTGTGATATATACAGGAACATGTCTTCTGCCATCGTGAACCGCAATTGTATGTCCAACCATCTGCGGAAAGATCGTGGAACGGCGGGACCAGGTCTTGATCACAGACTTGTCACCGGAGGCGTTCATCGCGTCTATCTTTTTCAGTAAGCTTTCATCAGCAAATGGTCCTTTTTTTAATGAACGTGCCATTCTATTCCCTCCTATTTGATCGCTCTGCCGTCACGTCTTCTGACGATCATCTTATTCGACTGCTTATGCTTCTTCCTCGTCTTTAAGCCGAGCGCAGGTTTGCCCCACGGTGTGCTCGGGCCGGGACGTCCGACAGGAGCTCTGCCCTCGCCGCCGCCGTGCGGGTGATCATTCGGGTTCATAACCGAACCGCGAACCGTAGGACGGATGCCCATGTTGCGTTTCCGGCCGGCCTTGCCGTAGTTGATCAGATTGTGGTCGGCATTGCCGATCACGCCGACGGTTGCACGGCACTCGATCGGAACCATTCTCATCTCGCCGGAGGGAAGACGCAGAGTGGCATACTTTCCTTCCTTCGCCATAAGCTGTGCGCCCATGCCGGCCGCGCGGACCATCTGGCCGCCCTTGCCCGGGTGCATCTCAACGTTGTGTACCATTGTACCAACCGGAATATTTGCCAGCGGAAGGCAGTTCCCGGTGTGCACCTCGGCATCCGGGCCGTTCATGACCTGCATGCCGTCTGTCAGTCCCTCCGGAGCCAGGATGTATGCCTTTTCTCCGTCCGCATAACAGATCAGTGCGATATTTGCTGTCCGGTTCGGATCATACTCAATGCCGATGACCTTTGCCGGAATGCCGTCTTTGTTCCTCTTGAAATCGATCACTCTGTATTTTTTCTTTGCACCACCGCCATGGTGTCTCACAGTAATCTTACCCTGATTATTACGCCCGGAATGCTTCGGAATGGCAACTACAAGGGACTTCTCGGGAGTCTTTTTCGTGATCTCAGAGAAATCGGACCCTGTCATCTGCCTTCTGGAAGGTGTATACGGGTTATATGTCTTGATTCCCATAATGAATCTCCTTTCTACAATCCTGCAAAAATCTCGATATCAGCACTTTCCTCGGTGAGCTGGACAATGGCTTTCTTGGTCTTTGCTGTCTTACCGTAGGTCATGCCCCGTCTCTTATTCTTGCCCTCGCAGTTCATCGTGCGGACACTCTTGACGATCACGCCGTCAAACATCTTTTCAACAGCTTCCTTGATCATGCTCTTTGTAGAGTCCGGATGAACCAGGAAAGTATATTTCTTCTCCGCCATAAGGTTCATGGATTTCTCCGTCACAACCGGCTTGAGGATTACGTCGTAATACTGTACGCTTGCCATTATGCATATACCTCCTCGATTTTTTCTACTCCGGCTTTCGTCGTGATCACGGTGTCATACTTCATGATATCGTACACGTTGATCGTGGAGACCAGCGCGGTCCGGACCGCCGGAACATTGGCCGCGGACTTCTCAATCACAGTGTCTTTCTCGTCCAGCACAACCAATGCCTTGGAAACCTTCAGGTTATTTAATACTTTCACAAAATCCTTTGTCTTGATCGCCTCCAGCTTCAGCTCGTCCAGAACGATGAATTTCTCATCCTGTACTCTGCTGGTAAGCGCCGACTTTAAGGCCGCTCTCTTTTCTTTCTTGTTCATCTTGAAAGAATAATCTCTCGGCTTCGGGGCAAATACAACGCCGCCGCCCTTCCACTGCGGTGCCCGGATGGAACCCTGTCTCGCATGGCCGGTGCCCTTCTGCCTCCACGGCTTTCTTCCGCCTCCGCGAACCTCAGAGCGCGTCTTCGCACTCTGCGTACCCTGGCGATTGTTCGCCAGCTGCTGCACAACTGCCATGTGTACCAAATGCTCGTTTATCTCTACTCCGAAAACAGCATCGTTCAGATCCATGGAGCCGACTGTGCTGCCTTCCATATTATAAACAGATACGTTAGCCATCTGTATGTCCTCCTTTCCAGAATCAGTTAAGCCTTAACGGATTCCCTGATCGTCACTAAAGATTTCTTCGGTCCCGGAACGGAACCTTTGATTAAAAGCACGTTGTTCTCAGCATCCACACGGACGACTTCCAGATTCTGGACCGTGACCTTCACGCTGCCCATGTGACCCGGCATTCCCTTGCCCTTGAACACCTTGCTCGGAGAGGAACACGCACCGTTGGAACCCTGATGGCGATGGAACTTGGAGCCGTGAGTCATGGGACCCCTGTGCTGACCGAATCTCTTGATCGTTCCCTGATAGCCCTTTCCTTTGGAAATGGCTGTGGCATCGATCTTATCTCCAACGGCAAAAATGTCAGCCTTGATCTCGTCCGCCAGCTTATACTCATCCGCGTTCTCAAACTTAAACTCGCGGACATACCGTTTGCCCGACACGCCCGCCTTGTCGAAGTGCCCCTTCTCAGGCTTGTTCACGCCGTGTCTGTGTCGGATCTCCTTTCGGCCGCTGGCATCCTTGCTGACTGCCTTTTCCTTCTTGTCCGCAAAGCCAACCTGCACGGCGCTGTAGCCGTCGTTTTCCACAGTTTTGATCTGTGTCACATAGCAGGGACCGGCCTCTAAGACAGTGACGGGAATCAGCACGCCGTTCTCATCAAAAACCTGCGTCATCCCAAGCTTGGTCGCTAAAATAGCTTTCTTCATTATGTTTACCTCCTGTTTTTTCTACAGCGGAACGCTTTCGCGCTCATCCTAGAAATAGGACCGCCATTTACTATTTCATTTTGATATCGATACTCACACCGGCCGGCATCTCCAGTCTGCTCAGCGCATCGACTGTCTTCTGCGTCGGTGCAATGATGTCGATGAGTCTCTTGTGAGTTCTCTGCTCGAACTGCTCGCGGGAATCCTTGTACTTGTGTACGGCGCGGATGATTGTCACCACTTCCTTCTTTGTGGGAAGGGGCACCGGTCCGCTCACCTGGGATCCGTTTTTCTTCACAGTTTCGATGATTTTCTTCGCCGATGCATCCACCATCTCGTGGTCATAGGCTTTCAGAATGATTCTCATGACTTGGTTTGCCATAAAAAAAGTCGCCTCCTTTTCGCACTTTTGTTCAGTACGACAAGCGGTGACTGTACACTCTCCCGTGTGTTTCATCTTATCTCCACACGGCATCGACCTCTCGGCCTAACTTCGTACAGTGACTTGTCGTCAGTTTCCTAACTTGACATTCGCTCCACGGAAAACCTGCCACGGCGGGCAGCAACCTCACGCTTCTTCGCTATCATGCCACAGCATCAGTTATTTTAATTGATTGCGATTCAAAATGCAAGCACTTTTTATTCCTGCCGGAGATAAAATTGTATTTTTTTAAGTACAATCTGTTTTCTGATTTGCATATGGAAAAAACCGGTTCGCTATAGTATGATACATTACAGAAAATATTGCAGGGAAAGGAAGCCGCCATGTGGATTGCAGATAAATGGAAGGATTACGAGGTCATTGACTGTTCGGGAGGAGAAAAAGTGGAGCGCTGGGGCGCCTACACCCTCGTGCGTCCGGACCCGCAGGTAATCTGGGAGACTCCCCGGACTGCAAACGGATGGAAGCATCCGAACGCGCACTATCACCGCAGCAAAAAGGGCGGCGGAGAATGGGAATTTTTTGACCTTCCGCAGCAGTGGAGCATCCGATACCCCGCTCTCAGCCTGACCTTCAACCTGAAACCGTTCAGCTTCAAGCACACCGGCCTTTTCCCGGAACAAGCCGCAAACTGGGACTGGTTCTCCGAAAAGATCCGAAAAGCCGGCCGGCCGGTCCGGATCTTAAATCTCTTCGCCTACACCGGCGGTGCAACGCTCGCCGCCGCTGCGGCCGGAGCCGCCGTGACCCATGTGGACGCCTCCAAAGGCATGGTCCAGTGGGCAAAAGAAAACGCAGCCTCCTCCCGCCTTGCGGATGCCCCCATCCGCTGGCTCGTGGACGACTGCGTCAAGTTCGTGGAACGGGAGATCCGCCGCGGGAACCACTACGACGCCGTCATCATGGATCCCCCCTCCTACGGCCGCGGCCCCAAAGGAGAAATCTGGAAAATCGAGGACTGCATCTACCCGCTGGTAAAGCTGTGCACCCGGCTCCTGTCCGATGATCCTCTCTTTTTCCTCATCAACTCCTACACCACCGGCCTGCAGCCGGCAGTCCTCGCCTACATGCTCGGCACCGAAATGCAGCCGTATGGCGGCACCGTCACCGCAGAAGAAATCGGACTGCCCGTCACCGCAAGCGGCCTTGTGTTGCCGTGCGGCGCATCCGGCCGTTGGGAAATATAATACTTCGCATCCGTCTGTATTACTTCTCCCTCAGCGCCTTCCGGTACTCCATCGGGCTGACCGAATAAATCTGCTTAAAGGCATCCACAAAGCGCCGCACATTATTATAACCCACCCGCTCACCGATCTCATACGTCTTGTAATCCGTCTCCCGCAGCAGCCGCAGTGCTTCATCCATGCGGATTGAGGTCAGATACGCCTTGTAGTTCTGCCCGGTCTCTTTTTTGAACATGGCGCTGAAATAATTCTGGCTGACACAGGCCACCGAGGCCAGCTCCTTGATAGAGAGATCCTTATTATAATTCTGGCGGATATAGCGCTTCACATCCTCGATCAGCACCTTATCCTCGGATCTGCCCTTGGCATAAACCCGCTGAATCAGATCTTCATAGTGCGCATGAACACATTTCTTCAGGTTCGCCATCGTGTACTGTGCATATACCTTCTGCTGAAGCTCGTCCTGCATCTCATAGAAGTCCATATCCAGCAGGCGATACTGATTCAGCCTAAACCCGAGGTCTCCGGCAAACGTCATGGTCCGCATAACGACCGCATCCCAGTTTCCGTAATGAATCGACTCAATATCATCCATGATCCGGTCGATCCAGTCCATCACATGCTCATCCTTGGCGATGATCGCACGGAATGCCTGTTCCACATCCTCCTTATAATTCTCAAAAGAGACATGGTATTCCCGGTGAATCTTTGACGCATCAAGGATGGTCTTCTCCTCAAAATGACAGAGTCCGAACGCGAATTTCGCTTCCTTATAAGACTGCAGCATTTCCGACGGCTCATCTGTCGCCGTGCCGATCCCCATACAGAGTTCCACTCCGCACTCCCTCTCGACCTTGTCCCGGATCGGCTCCACATATTTCTCCGCAAACGCCTCCCGATCCTCATTCGGAAAGACGCCCATGAGATGCAGGGCATCCTCATCCTTTTTAATGATAAATCCGATCTTTTGCGAACCAAACGCCTCCGACAAACGGTTAAACACAGAAAACCGCGTCAGATTAAACTGCCCGAATGACTCCTCGTTCAATCTGGCCGCCACGTCCGGCCGGATGCCGGCACTGATGCCGACAAAAAAGCGGTCGCGAAGGTCAATCTGCTCCTCCCGGAACATCTGATACAGATCCTCGTTCTCATAGTTTCTTCCATTATTAATGTCCTCGAACAGCTTCTGGAACTCATCCTTCTCCGGTTTGAAAATCTCGGCCGTGTTCTGCTCCTCCAGAATCTGAAGCGCCTTTTTCACGGCATCCTCCAGATCCTTTGCCCCCACCGGCTTTAAGAGATAATCCACCCCCCCATTTTTGATCGCCTCCTGCGCATAGGAAAACTCCTGATATGCGCTGACAAAGATAAACTTCGCCTTTCCGCCGTGCTCATTGTACCGGCGCAGCACCTCCAGTCCGCTGATGCCGGGCATCTGGATATCCGCCACCACGACATCCGGCTCCTCGCGCAGAATGCACTCCATCAGCTCTGTCCCGTCATTGGCTTCCGCGACAATCTCAATCCCGAGCGCCTCCCAGTCAATCAGTCTTTTTAAACCTCTCACGATCACTCTCTCATCATCCGCAATGATTGCTTTTCGCATACTCAAGGCTCCTTCCAGATCGGCAATGTAAATGTTATGACTGTTCCCATTCCCTTTGTACTCTGTACCGTATATCCGTATTCTGCGCCGCAGTTCAGCTTGATCCGGTCATACACATTCTGCATGCCGATACTGGCTGTTCCGTCCGACTCAATCGTGCCAACCTCATGGTTCTCAAGAGAATCCATAATGTGCCGCACACCTTCCTCGTCCATGCCAACGCCGTCATCCATCACCACAATCTCCAGATGATCGCTCTTTCTCTCCACGCGAATCGCCACCGCGCCATAGCCTTTTTTCTCTCGAAGGCCGTGACGAATCGCATTCTCCACCATGGGTTGGAGAATCAGCTTCGGGATCATCAGCGTCTGGTCCTCGTCTTTCAGATAGACCATCAGCGATATCCTCTCCTCATAGCGGATCCGCATCATCACGAAGTATTCCCGTATGGAGTCGATCTCATCCTTCAGACAGACCCGCTCCGACTGGGGGCCCATAACATACCGAAGCTGCTTTGCCAGGCTCTCCAGCAGCTGCGCTGTTTTCCGGTCATTCTGCTCCAGGGCGGTCATGCGGATAATATCCAGCGAATTGTACAGGTAGTGCGGCTGAATCTGCATTTTCAGGGCATTCATCTCCGCGTCCTGCCGACAGATCTGCGCCACATACACCTGATTGATATAATCCGTCAGCCTCTCCGTCATGTGGTTAAACCCATCCGCCACATATTCCATCTCATCATTTGTGTCCAGTTCCACCCGGACATCCAGATTCCCCTGCTCCACCTCTTCCATGGCCGCCTTCAGTTTCCTCGTCGGCTCACTCATCCAAATGGAAAACACCATATACAGAATCAGAAGGAACGCACCCGCAAAGGCGACAATCAGAATCAGAATCGAAACGCTCTGATAAAAAGCCCCCATAATATCGCTGTTTTCCATGATCAGAACCGCATAGGCATCTACACCGGAAATTTTCTGGTAAAAGACCCACTGACTGCCGATTTTTTCATAGCCGCTGCCGCCGTCGAGCAGCTCTTCACAGAAAGAAAGCGGATGGCTGCTTCCCAGATAATCCCCGGTATCGCCGCTGTAGATGTAGGAGGAAGCCGCCGGGCTGTACACATAAAAGCTGCCTATGTTCAGACTGGATTTCTCAATCAGCTCCTCAATATCATCGACATTGATATCCGCGTACAGTGTCGCCAGCCGCTGACTGCATGTCGTCTCAATGGAAGTCACATCCATATAATTGCGGACAAGGCTGAAAATATAATCCTCCGAGCTGACACAGATCTCCGCTTCAGGAAATGTGCCGAACAGCATCATCCCGGTCAGACTGTCCCCTTCCTGATAGAAATCCATGGTCGTAAATGACTCGGCGCCGTTTCTAAGCGTTTTGCCCTGACTGTAATACAGGCTGTAGACATTTCCGTATGTATCCACCAGCCGGAGGGAGGAAATAAACTCACTCTTTGCCATGATATCGCCGAGCGCCTCCCGGACGGTGAGCTCACGTTCAGACCGCTCCGCCGTTACATCCGTCAAAACCTCCGCCAGTGTGCTCCCGTCCGAATCCTGATAATCATACAATTCGCCCATGGCCTCATCCACACTGTCCATGAGATCCTCTATATTGTTCGCCACATACACGGTCATATCTGAGTAAGCCGCCGTCATGCTGTCTCGAAGCAGCCCGCTGTAGCGCAGGAAGAAAAACAGGCTTAAGAGCAGCAGCGGAATCAGCCCGAAAAAAATAAAGGCGACCGTCATTTTGGAAAAAGTTGTCCGGTATTTCTTTTTACTCATGACGCGCCTCCCGCTTCTGACCGGTTCCATGCTTTCTGAATCTGCTGCAGGCCCTCCTCCACGGAGCAGTCTCCGTTCATGATCTGCTGCACCAGCTCCAGCATGTTCTTTTCAAAGTCCTCCGGCGTATCCTCATTCCCGATATAAACGGAAACGCGCTCATCCGCGGCCTGAAATGCCTCCCACGCATCCTCAAGGACAGAGCCCTCCTCATAGTCTGTCTGCACGCCCGTGAGAGGGAATGTTCCGGACGCCTCGCAGAGCTCCGTATACGCATCATCTGAGTAAAACCATGAGAGGAATGTCATCGCCGCCTCGTATTTCTCCTCATCCCCGGCGCACTCCGCCGTCACCGACCAGAAGGTGTCCAGATTATCCGTGGCGTAGATTGTACCGGATTCGTCCGGCACATAAAACCAGCCGAGATCCATCTCCGAATTCAACTGTTGAATCGCCGCCGCGGTCCACGGTCCGGTATAGATCAGGGCAACCTCGCCCTCCGACATCATGTAGGAAAGGCTGGTATCCGTCGTGGACAGCCATGAGGTATTCACATATCCCTGCGCACAGAGATCATACAGATGCCCCATCATGACCTCCGCCTCCTCATTTGTCCACGCCACTTCTCCGGCACTGCATTTTTTCAGCCAGTCCTCGTCCACCGTGAGAATGTCCGTGTGGAAAAAGTGATTCACCCAGAACTCCATATGCCACAGATCGGATCCTCCGATGCCGATCGGGGTGACCCCGTTGTCCCTCAGCGTCTGACAGATTGCTAGAAAATCATCGTAGGTTTCCGGCTCATCCAGCCCGTACTCCTCAAAAAGGGTCCGATTGTAGAGAATGCCCCAGGGCGACTCTACGGCGCCGACGCCGTACACACTCCCGTCATAGGTATAGACAGAGGAGACCAGAGAGGCGACCTCATCCGTAATCTCCCCGAGGAGTCCGCTCGCCGCGTAAGCTTCCGGCGTTTTCAGCTGGACGATATCCCCCAGCTCCCCCCGTGCGATCCTCTGCGTCAGAATATCCTCATAGACGCTATCCTCGTAATTGACCTCGTAATTGATTTTGATATCCGGATACATCTCCTCAAATTCCCGAACCGCATTCTCGATGGCGGAATTCCACTGGGGGTTCTGATAAGCGTAGACAAGCTCCAGCTCGATCTGCTCCTCAGCCGATCCGGTCTTCATATCCGCTGATTCCTTCCGGCTGACAAAAATATCATAGATCAGAACAACGCACAGCCATGCCAGAATCAGGAAGAAGACCAGAATAATGCCTGTGATTTTTTCGGGAAATTTCGGTAATTTTTTTCTTCGTTTTTCTCTCATCGTCTCCGTATCTCTTATCTTCTGCCTGTCATTAATTGGTATACTTACGGCTGCTCTGTCACGGCAAACTCCAGACCAAAGAGTGCCGCGCCCAGCGCGCCGACAATCTCCGGCTGTTCATAGATATAAAGCGGGGAACCCAGGCTCTCCTCCAGCGCGCTCACCACGCCGGGATTTTTGGCGACGCCGCCGGTCATCATAAACTCCTTCTCCAATCCCACCCGTTTCAGGAGAGAAACCGCCTTTCCGGCGATCGCCCGGTGAATGCCGCGGGCAATGTCCGCCGTCTCCTTGTTTTGTGCAATGAGGGAAATCACCTCTGATTCCGCGAAAACGGAACACATGCTGCTGATCTCCACGTTCTGCGTGGATTTCAGCGAAAGCGGCCCCAGCTCCTCAATGTCAATCTCCAGTGTCCGCGCCATCATCTCAAGGAACCGCCCGATACCGGCGGCACACTTGTCATTCATGACAAAATCCGCCACATCCCCGTGCGCATCCAGCCGGATCGCTTTGGAATCCTGCCCGCCGATATCCAGAATCGTGCGGACAGCCGGATTCAGAAAATGAGCCCCCTTCGCGTGGCAGCTGATCTCCGTCACATTCCGGTCTGCAAACGGGATGCTGACCCGCCCGTAGCCGGTGGATATGATCAGAGAAATTTCTTCCCGGTCAAGCCCTGCTTTTTCCAGAATCTCCCGCAGAATCTTCTCCGCACTGTCGCCGCTTCGCGCGCCTGTGCGGATGACCGCCCATGACAAAATCTCCCGTTTTTCGTTTAAAATAACCGCGTTGGTGGATGTAGAACCGCTGTCAATTCCCATCACATACATCGGATGTTCTCCTTTTCTTCCTATATTATAGTCGGGCGGCTGCCTGTCCGCTTCCACATCGCTCCGACGCAGGCGCGGCTCCGCCTCCGCATCGTCCGCAAAACAGCTTCGGCATAATTCTTCCGCACATTCCGAACCGTCTCCCTGCGGCGAACCGCTCTGTGCCTCCTGCCGCTCATGCCGTCTGCGCGCGCGCAGCGATTCCAGAAACGCCTCCACGCGGGTCAGGATCTGTCCGGCGCCCTGGCTGGTGGCATCCGTCTCCAGCTTCACCATGGGCAGATTCTCCTCCTCTTTCAGCCTCGTATATTCATAAGAGTAGATGTCGCAGAACTTCACCGTGTGATAGATAATACCGTCCAGCCCGTCCGCCATCTCCGACAGCCTCTGCCTGCGCTCAGCCACCTGACTCATCCGCATACAGGGGATCTGTCCGAGCAGGCTTCGCGCATAGCTTTGCAGAATATTCTCACGGTCAACCTCATATGTCCGGACAATGCCGGTACAGGTCAGGTCAAGGGCAATTTCGGCGCCCTCGCTCTCAATGAGCTTCCTGATCTCGGAGCCGGGCCGTGCCCCCGCCAGACAGACCCGAAGATCCGCCGTCTTCTCCGGAAGCGCTCCCGCCTCCCGCAGCTCCTTTTTGCGAAGCTGCATCTCAAACTCCCTGCTGCAATGGTCAGCCAGTTTCTCCGAATCAAAATGCTTTCCCGAAAACGCGGCATATCCCCGTATCAATGCCTCCATCTGCCGCGTGTAAAGGGAGACGGTGGCATCGTTGACCTTCCTCGGAAGGTCAAAGCAAAAGAAAAACTTTTCCGGATAACGAAGCCGCAGCGTATCATACAATCTCCGCGCACTGTCACAGCAGGTTGTAAAAAGCATCCCCTCGTAGTTTCCGTTTCCAAACTCCTCCAGCACTGCCTTGACATAGGAGCACATATTCGGGTGCATCAGCGTATCTGCCTGTGTAAAATTCGCGACATGCGGCTCCATCAGGACCACCGGCGTGTCAAAAGCCTCCACAATCTCAATGGGAGCGTATTTGCACATGTATGCAATCATCGCGGTTCACCTCGTCCCATATCCTCTGTCTCCATACTGTTTCCGGCATGTTTATGTGCCTCTATAATCTCTAAGAATGCCTCAAACCGCGTCCGGATCTGCCCGTCATGGCTGTTGCGGCGGTCCATCCCGTCTCCGTCGAGAATCAAAAACGGCATGCCGATCTCCTCCATCTTCTGCTTCAGGATCAGGGCTCCGCCGGAGGACTGCTTGCATCCCCAGTGGCAGAAATTGATCACCCCGTCAGGGCGGATTTCCTTTACGACCTCCTGCACCATATCGGCCTTTCGCTCGTAGGAACCGGTATAAATGTTATTGATCATCTTCTTTGCCAGCGCTTCCAGCGGATGATCGATGTCCAGCGGCTCCATGTAATCCAGGCTCATCTCAAGGCCCTGAATCTGATAATCCCGGCTGCCGTTAAAGTAGCGCTTTAAGGTCTCCTGATAGTAAGGCAGAAGATGCACCCAGAAAATATTGACACCGTGAAACTCCGGCGCGGCGGCCACCTCCGCCTCCATCATACGATAAAAATCATAAATCTCCGGCGTTCCAATATTCAGATGATTCGCGAACAGCATAAACATCTGCATCGTCAGAGTGCTGGGATACTCCTTTGTCCTCATCATGGAGAGCGTCCGGCGGTAGCTTTCCTTGGAACGGTTCTCCCGATCCAGCACCTCGCGCAGCCGGTCCACATCCAAACTTTTCCCGAACGTATCAGAGAGACATCCGATCAGTTCCCGAAGCTGGTCGACGACATAAGCCTCCGCCTCCAAAGAATACTGGTCCGGAATATCCAGAAGAAATGAGGGAACATGGTGCTTTTCCGACAGATAGCGGAAAGTATTGACATTTCCGTCACAGATCGTGGAGGTCGTCACGGCAAATGCCGCCGGTGAAATCACACGGCTGTCGACGGCGCCGATGAAATTTTTATGGTAGGAGCAGAGCGTCGGCGCAATCCCCTCATCCTCCGCGTAATCCAGGAAATAATTCTCAATGGTAAATCCGGACAAAAAGGAGGCCAGGCACTCGACCGAAAGGGTGTGTACATCAAAACACTGCAGGATCTCCACCGGGGCAAAAATATTGGCCCACACGGTATGCTCCGGCCGCCGCAGCGCCGCCAATACCTCCCCCACCGCGTACGTATTCAGATACCGCCATGCCGCCGGTATATTGCGATCCGCCAGATGCTTCGTCCGAAACAGTTCCAGCGCCAAGCCGGTCTTGATCATGCGTTCGGCCACCCGCGGATGATCCGGCGCGTATTTTTTTATCATATTTCCGTAAGTCTGGACAAGATTCATCTCACACCTCGATCACGCGCTGCCCCGCGGCTTTTAGCAGACGGTTCATGACAGCCTTTCCGATCCTCAGGTCGGCAAAGCTCTCCGAGAGGATCCGGTCCACGCCCAGATCATCAAACTCCCGCAGAAACGCGTAGAGGTTGCGGGCAATGCTGTCCGCGTCTCCCCGGCTGCCGATGCATTTCACCACATCCGCGCGGTACCATTCCCTTGTCTCCTCGGTGCAAATGATGCCGGTGCGCTCCCCTCTCGAACGGTTTTCCTCCGCAATCGCGTTCATGCGCGCCGCCACGCGATGCGGTTCCCCGCTGACAATGGTAAGCTCCGCCTTCGGCGCATAGTGGCGGTATTTCATCCCGGGAGCCTTCGGCCGCACATTCTCCCCTGTCCCCGCAAGGCCGGGGTCATCGCAGACCGAGCCGATCACATCCGACAGCATTTCCCCGGTAATATAGCCCGGCCGCAGAATCATCGGCATTTCGTCGCCGGCCCATGTCCCGTCCGCACGCCTTGAAATGCCGCTCAGGTCAATGATCGTGGACTCTATGCCGATCCCGACCGCGCCCCCGTCAAGAATCATCGGGATTTTCCCCTGCAGATCCGTATAAACATGCGCCGCCGTGGTGGGGCTCGGACGTCCGGAAGTGT
>JAJPYF010000119.1 GCA_021205085.1 Clostridiales bacterium
CTATGTCGGCAGCGGCTACACCACCTACTATGTGATCTCTACCGCCGACGGCAGCGAGAGCATCTATGACGACGACACCGGCACATATGTGTCCAGCAAAACGGTGACACTGGATTCATCGAACGGGAGCCTGAGCATACCCGGCGGATATACAGTGCTTACTTACGACGAGAAGCAGTATTTCTTCTTCCTCCTCAACGAGGATGATCTGAAGATGGAGACAACCTATCTGATCAGCCTGTACGCGGATGCTGCGGTGGATAATTCCGATCCGAGCCAGGGGTATGAGACGATGCTGGTCGGCACGATTGCTCTGGAGACGAAGTCCCCGTCCTGGCCCTACCTCACCCTGACCGATGTCGGCAGCTCCGGTGACGGCAGCGACCACGCCTTTTCCGTGGAGCTGGCTTTCCCGAGTCTGGATACACTGGCGGACGGAACGACCTACAACTTTACGGAAACGGATGATCAGGAGTACATTGAAGTCTCCGTGGACGCGCAGGATGAGTATGAATACGCTCTGTCCCAGATTAATACCATACAGATCAACCTGTATGCCGGAGCGAACACATCGACCGGCACGCTGGTGTCGACTATATATCTGACGAAGAGTACGATTGATTTCTATCAGGCGATGTACCAGCAGGGGGGGTGTCTACACCCTGACGGAGGAGAACTTCGGGCTTACCGCCTCGGCGCTTACGAGCAGCAACTATTACATTGAGATCGCCGGGATCTGGGATGCCGGCGGCGGAACCAGCGGGGAGAATACCTCGGCCACCGGAAATCAGATGGACGGCATGCGCGTGGTGGAGGATACCGAAGATCAGACATCAGGCGGCGTAGTGACGACCGTGACTTACCACTACCTCACGGCGGAGCTGGGCATCGCGGTGCGGACGAATGCTGTCCTGCCCGCACTTCCGGATGCGGAGGGCGGCGTCACCGCCACCCCGATCTACAACAGTGAGGCGGGCAGTTACGGCCTGCAGACGGACAGCTCTCTGGCGGATGACACCATCGTCGGCTATCAGCTGCAGGCAAATTACGACGACAATACCTGTGAGAACCTCGAATATGTCACCTACTATGTTTTCCAGTCCGAGGATGTGGAGGACTACTATGACCAATACACGAGTTCGAGTACATACGGAGACGCCGTGCAGGAACTGGAGGTCGGAGGGGAAACCGTCTTTAAGTTCACGATCCCGGTCAACCGTCAGAACGGCTGGACGACGATCCCCTCGCTGATCGTGTACTTCGGCAATGTGGAGGTGGAGAACAGTACGCTCCTGACCAATGGCGTGAACATGCTGTACAACAGCGGAACTTACGATACAAACAGTGCGGCGAGCCAGACCGTCTATCAGTACGGGACAGCGGGCGGCTCCTCATCCATCCTGACGATCTTTTCCATATTGACGGATCAGGACACTTCGGTTTCTTTTCAGGATGAATATCAATACAAGACCGGGAGCACTTACCTCACCGCATTTTATAAGAATGTTTGTGCGGATGATGACGGGAACCTGCGCTTCTACTATATGAACACCGGGTCGAACACGACGGCGAAGGTTGTCACCTGCTCCGAATCCCTGTCGCGCGGCAACCACTACACCTTTGCCTACACGGCGGTGGCGAACCTCTCCTCCACGAGCGAGGACAATCTGAAATACTATCCGTATGACAGCGCCTACTATTCGGCAGGCGACCGGACCTCCTTCTTAAGCAGCCCGGTCATCTCCGTTTGGAAGCAGTCCGCGGAGGTGACTGGTGATCTCGTGATGACCGGTGCGTTGGCGACCACAGCAGATGCGGGAAGCGGGAATACGACATTGAGTTTGTCGGCTTTGGAAGGAGCACTTTCCTTTAGTGAGACAATATCGAAGTGGATCGGTAACACCGGGTATTCTGTTGCGAGTAACTTGAATAATCTGGGGAACCTGATTGCGTGGTCCTACACTGTGATCGATGTGGACGGGACGCTGGGCATGACATCGACCAGTAAGAATGTGTCGGTGGACGGTTCATCGACGGGAGCGTTTCTTGGATATTCCTATGATAATGTGATCTATGATGCATCCAACACAGCAATCATCGGATATTCCGGCACGATGTATTTCAGCGGGGCCTCGGGTGATACAACCACCCTGTTAGTCAATCTGGAGGAGGAGCTCTTTTCGGATGAGGACGGTTACACCCATACGGAGAACTGGTATGACGGGGAAACCACGCTGAGCGGCAATCCGGATCTGATTCCGCTGGTCGCCAACGGAAGCGCGACCAGCGCTGCGGTGCTGACGAATGAGATATCAACACCGGGAAGCATTACATGGAAGGTGGAAAACTCGGCGACAACCGGAAGCACATTGACAACTTCCACCAATATTTTGACATTTTCAGCTTCTTCCTCAACAACTGGGTTGACAGAGGATCAGCTTTTGTTCCTTCGCCAGCGCCTGATGTACCTTGTGGTGACGGCCTCTTATACTCCGACTAACGGGGGAAATCCGGTTACCGCGTCCTTCACCAGCGGGACGGAGACACTGTCATACGACTCGTCGACGGGAACCGTCAGCTTTACCTGGGATATGACAAACCTGCCGGATATTGCGAACAACTGTGAGATCACATTCTCCTTCGAGTATTATTACGACACCGGCGTTTCCACGGTGAGCGATGCGGTGTTGAACGCGGATGTGGATAATACAAAGGGTGATCTTACATTAGGGAGCAATACGGTCTCGGCGCCCTATGTCCTGAAACAGACGATGGTTAATACGGCGGACAGCAGTTCATATACCTATCGTGATCTGACAGGAAATACGACACTGACCAACCCCTTGGGCAATCTGCCCTTCGCAAATGTGACTGATGCAACAGTGAGTAATGATACGCTCACGGTCTTCGGCACATCCTACACGGCCTCCACGACAACATCTGCGTCGGACGGGAGCTCGGTAGTATCGTGGACGACCGGAAGTGTGAGCCAGGACTTCACCGCAGCGAGCTACGGGTACACTTTGGGCAGCGGAAGCACCAGCTATGTGTACAGCCGGGTCTCCTCGTGGACAGATACGAAGGAACCTTCCTTTACGGTTACCGGGCTTCACCCGGCGATCGGTACGGACAGTACGGCGAATGTGGAGGGAATTGACACCGTCACATGGTATCTGAGCACGAACACGCAGCAGCTGATGAACGGTTCTCTGTATCTCGCGGTGTACTCGAATGCGAAAGGATACGATGCCAATGTTGCTCTGGTGAGTGATATTGCAACTCATTATACCACCGGAACAACACAGGAAATTAACGGAACGACCTATATCGTGCTTCCGGTCGATGATACAACGACCTCCTTTACGGTGACGCTGACGGGTCTGACACAGAATACCACCTACAAGCTGGCAGCGTTTTATGATGCCGGCGGAACAGACGGTTTGCAGCCGGTCTACGACAGCGGCGAGACAGCGAGTGATGTCAAAGTGGATAACTCAGATGAGAACTTCTGGCTGACCACCGTGGACGGCGTCACGCTGGAGCTGACAGCCGCAACCTATACTCCGGTTTCCTACAGTGAGAAGACAGTGGATGTCATCTGGAACACCAATGTCCAGAGCGGCTACGAGATGATCTGGACACTGCAGGTTTGGAATGATACGAAAGATGAGTGGGAGACATATAAGTCCTATGAGGAGATGTTAAACAGCGGCATCGTGGATTACCCGAAGAGTTCGGTGTACAACACCAACAACAGCTACACCACGACATTCACCTTTGACACATCGGATCCGGATCTCGTGCTGCCGGCCGGTACCTATCGCATGGTAGCGAACGCGGTTGCGAGCGGGACGGTGACCAATGATAACGGTACATATACCGTTGGTAAGTATACGGATACTCTGGACGCTTCCGGGAATACCGCGAATATCTCCGCATCCTTCACTGTCTCGGACACGGCGGCGTACAACTCCGTGGTACTTGTGTCGAGCACAGTGTATTTAGGCTTGTCAGGCAACGATACTTCGCCGGTGCTGCGGGCGGTTTTCAATGTTCAGGACAGCATGAAGCAGCTGGTCGGTGATACCTACCGCGTGTACATCACGCAGGAGTACACGGATCTGAGTACCGGAGATTCAGTGAAAAAATACATGACTTTCTATGACGACGGCACAGGGACTGTGACGCTGGTGTATGTGGATAACCTGGGTGATATCCCTGATGGGACTTCGGCTGTAGTGGATAATAATGATATTAAGTATACATGGGGCAATACATGGAGCGGCGACGCGGAATTTTCCACTACCGACGGTTCGCAGACCCTCTACCTCTACGGCATGCCGGCCGACGAGGTGACCTACACCGTGTCCCTCTACTCCTATGTCGACGCGAATGTGGATTCCGTAGTGGATGAGGACGATGGCACGTTGGCCGCGAATCCCGTCATGACCCTCCTTAAGGAGGCATCCACCACCCTGTATGAGAATACCGTTGTGATCGGCGATGTCTACGCCAGCGCGAGCCAGACGGGCGGCGTCTACACGGTGACACTGGAATTCAGCGACTGTGTGAACTTAAGTCAGGACTGCGTGGAGAGCATGCTCATCACCGCGATGGAAAAGAGCGGCACATGGGTTACATACGTAAACGACGCGGCCGCCAGTCTTCCCTCGACCGCATCCAGCGGGACATCCGCCACGCTGACTTTCACGCTGGACAGCGCTGCGGCGGCCAACCAGACGGTCAATATCTCATGGAATCTGGTGACGGCCGGGACTTACAGCCTGTCATCCGAGAGTGTCCGGTCCGTGAACATCAGGCTGAGATAACGGGTTTGATCCGGGATCGCAGGTGGGAGTGAAGATGAAAGAAAAGAAATCAGAAATAAAACTGTTGCGCCGTCCCCGCCTCGTAGGGGTTCTGGCGGTGGCTGCCATGGGTGTCATCCTGATTGCGGCGTTTCTGATGCTGCGGGGCAGCACCCGCACACGGGTGAGCGATGCCTTCTATGCGAGAAGGGGCGAGGTAACCCACACGGACGGCGCGCGCTGGACCGTCGTCTGGGATGAGGAGGACGGAGCTTATATCAAGGGAACCGATACCTCCCTGCGGGGGCTTCTCCTGTACACGGAGGAAGGGTCTGTCATCCTGACGGACCGCTATGTGCTCCAGTATGCGAACGGCGACACCGTCTACCGCATGGAAGCATTTTCCACCGTCACACAGACGGAGGAGGGGATCGTCCTGCAGGACGGATCGGACACGGTCACGGTGGATGACGGCGTCCTCTTTGACGGCACGGATACCTATTTGTTTTTGACAGAGGTCACGCTGACCGTGGACGGGGAGGAGCAGGTGCTTCCTCCGCTCTCAAGCATTCGGGTTGTGAAAAATGACATCGTGGATCTCTACCGCCCGGACACCGGCGCGGAGTGCATCCTGATCTATGAGGATACAGAGGTTACGGTCGCCCTGAGCGGGGGCCGGACGCTTGATCCGGAAACGGACCGGGTTCTTCTGTCCAACGGGGCTTGGACGATGATGATGCCGGACGCGGAGGGCTTTGACCGGATCAGCGCATGGAAGGAATAGGGAAAGGACAGAGCATGGATCGATTCAGACATCTGAGAACAGCCATAACAGAACACGGGGAGGGAAGGCGGAAAAAATACATTCTCCCCCTGATCATCGCGGCGGTGATTCTGGTGATTGCGGCGGCGACACTGATGCTGCGCACCGTGAACTGGGCGACAGTCTATGCGGACGGGTATCTTCTGACCGACGATGTATCCGCCACGCTGAACAATGGCGCAGAGGAAGATTCCGTCCAGCGCGTCACCCTTCTCTCCGTAAAGGAGCAGGATACCATCTACAAAAAAGCGCGCCACCTCTTTGTGGGGGATGACCTCACGGCCTTCGAGGATGCCTATCCGGAGTTTTTCGCCGGGAACAGCGGCGTGCGCTTTTTTGACGACTCTGCGACCCTGATCGCGGAGGATATGGTCACGACCTACACCACCTATAACGGGCTGCGGCTTTTAAACGGCCTGACCTTTAATCAGGACGGGACGCAGGCGGACGCGGAGAATTTCATCCTGGTGCGCCTGTCCTCCGGTTTTTATCTGAATGCGCAGGATATCATTCTGACGGGTACCCGCGGAACCGATACGATTGCGGAGAACAGCATCGTCTGCTTCGGGGAGAACTATATCCGCGCCTTTGTCCGCACCGATGAGATCATGGAGTACCATGAGTACACCAATCTGGACAATGCCACCATCACCATCGGCAATCTGACGATGTCCTACTATGATTTTTATCTGCTCCTGACGGGTGCCTCTGAGGAGGGATCCGGGGTGGATGAGCCCATAGAGGAAGAGGTAACCTTCGAGGATCTCACGGAGGAAGAGGAGGAATTGCTTCCGGAGGAGGAAGAGACCGAGGAGGAATCCTCTGTATCCGCCGGTTCGGACAGCTCCACGGCAGCCTCCGCCGCGACCGCGGCTGAGACCACATCCGCCGGGCAGAAGCAGGTGGCGGATACCGGCGAGGGTGCGGAGAGCAGCGGCACCGCCGAGTATGTCGAGGCGGAAGTCGAGGGCTGGGCGAAGCCGGAGATCACAAGCAACAGTGTCTCGGCCGGCGTCTACACCATCACCAATAATCTGACGATCACGGACGAGTATAATGTCCTTTACCGCATCAGCTATGCCATTTACTGGGCGGACAACACAGGGGAGATGACGCTGCAGATGAGAAAGACCGTGCGGCCTTCCGCTCTCTCGGATTACAGCAGCGCAGATATCGACCTCTCCATTGTGCCGCCGGGAACATCTGTCCGCATCGTGATGAATTATACCTACAAGGATTCCGACGGAAACCGGGTCACATCCGACACGGTTCTCGATACCACGGTGGAGACCCTGACGATCGAGGAAGGGCTTGAGGCGGGACTCATCGAGTATATCGGTGTGACCTATGACAGCACGGCGGAGATTATGCCGCGCGAGACAGACAGCATCCAGCTGTCCGGGCTGTCCCTCTACAATCTGGATCTGATGAGCACGTATATCAGCACGGTGACGGTCGAGGCGGATAACGGCACGTCCGGCCAGTCCATGCCGTTCCGCAGTGCGGATCTCTCCGCCCTGCTGGAGGGACAGACGGTGTATTTTGACTCCGGCGACACCCTCTACGCCTCATTTTTGACGAGCAACACGATCTATGACTATCAGATCACCATTCAGGATAAGTTCGGCAACGACCTGCCGGTCTATATGGAGACGGATGGGGGAACAGTCTATGATGACGACGCCCGCGCCCTGCTTGCGGGGAAGGTGGCGACGGCAAAGACGCTGCCCACGGTCAGTGTCACGGAGACGCGGGACTCCTCCCAGCCGGAGACCAAGTTCCTGACCATCACGGTGGACAATTCCTCCGGCGTGTCGTTTATCACGGAGGAGGCAGAGTACGGCGAGAGCGGACAGACCGCGTCGCGCAGTCTCTGGCTGGAGATTTCCGCGATCGAGTCCGGGACGGAGACCGCGCAGGCGATCGACCCAGACGCCAACACGGATGTGGGCGCGAATGCAAAGCTCTACGGCGACTGGATTCTTCTGGATGTGGATTCCGCCACATGGACGAACGGCGTCGCCACCTTTGACGTGACGATTGAGAATTTGCCTGCGGATAAAAATATTACTTATGTTTACCGTGTCTACGGCTGTGTGGATGTGGGAACGGACGGGGCGGCGGAGGCCTCCCTGACGGAAACGGATGAGCGCGCGGATGAGCTGCTCGCCTCCGCCCGCTATGCGTCTCTGGACCTGAGTGCGCTGGGCAACCTTTACTTTAATTTTGATTCTTCCACGGCCGCGGACAATACGGCCTCCGTGACCGGTTCCTTAAATATCAGCAAATCTCCGGCGTCTCTGGTCAGCATGATGACGCAGCTGGAGCTGACGCTTGTGCAGGCGGGAACGTCCGGCACTTCTTTAAGCAGTGGGACGACGCTGACGGAATACACCGTGACGCTGACGGAGGATATCCTCGGCGCGGTCAGCGGGATCGCCTCGGGCAGCGATCCGGGGTGGACGGACTCCGGGGAGACGGACGCGGACGGAAATAAGATCTATACCTATGTGGCCGGTGTCGCCTACGATGCGTCGACGGGGAAGGCGATCGCCACGGTGACGGTCTCCACGACTGCGATTACGGATGCGGATAACGGCGAGATCAGCGTCTGGGACGCGATTCTCGCGGGTGCGGATGTCACGGTGTCCTACGATGGCCTGGCCGGCAATACGACCTACTGGACGCGGGCATACAGCTATGCCTCGCAGGGCTATGTCCGGAATGCGGACGGCACGACCTCCATGGAGCTGCACGATGTCTCCTCCTCCGACAGCTATCTTTCCTTTAAGACGGAGAAGGAGCACCCGCTGGTTTACCTGACCGGCGGCGATCCCTTTGCCATCTCTGACACGATCCAGCTGCTCGGCCTCTATGTCCTGGACGAGGAGAGCAGCATCTCCGGATCCCAGACTGACACGACGACCGGGACGACGGGCAATGTCATCGTCCAGGTCTCCGAGACGACCTACGATGATGCGACGGATACCTATACCATCGGGGACGCGGTCTCGCAGCGCGTCATCACGGCAATTACGGAAAACGATGCGTCGCTGGCGGAGGACCTGTATATCTCCGGCCTGACCTCCGGGGAGACCTATGCGGTTCAGGTCTTTGCGATTGAGTATACCCCCGGCGGCAGCAGCACGGCCACCGTCGCCAACCAGCTTCTCTGGAGGGAGCAGGACGGCGCGGAGGCGGACGCGACCTGGTATGTCACGGTCGGCGAGGTTGAGATCGACTTTAACCTGACCAGCCTGAACAATGAGCTGGCAAACCTCGGGGATGGCTATGACACCGGCAGTGCCGACAGTCTGAATCTGATCGATCCGGATGCCTGCCGGACCGGGTACCGTATTGCGGATTCGGGGAAATTAGCCAGTATCAGCAGTACGCCATCCTATTGGGTGAGCGATTTTATCAAGGTCACCCCTGGGGATACATTGCTGGTGACGGATGTCCAGTTGAATGTTGACTATGGACTGACTTATGCATTTTATGAGGAGGCAGACCAGGACACGGTCTATTATCGCTATGCTTCAACAACGAATGCCTCTCTGACGATAAAAGCCGGGTCAACAAATGATTTTGCGCTGATTCCCATTCCGGATCTGAATGACGGGGAGGATTTCTATATCCGCATCTGCAATGTGACGAGTACGACCGCGAATCTGAGCACTTACCAGAGTGATTACACCAACACGAAGCTGATCTCCCTGACGGATCTCGGCTTGAACAACCCGAACGGCGAGGTAGGGAAGGTGTTTGTGAAGGACGGAACGGACGGGAACCTCTATGCTTCAGAGTATCTGTATACCGGCACTTCCGAGGCGGTCAAAATCACCGGGGGAGAGTGGTATCTGTACGGGGGCAATGAGAACAGCGTGACGGCGACCTTTACCGATACCTCCGGAGTCATTTCCACTCAGAAGGTCTATCAGGGCATCCCGTTCCAGGCGCCGTCGGACGCGGTGACGGTGACATTGGGCGGAAGCGATTCTTATTATACTGCGGGCTATGCTGCCAGCACGACGCTCTATCAGATGAACTCCGCCTTTGTGACAAAGGAGGCGATTCTCGCCGCTTCCACGAACTACACAGCGGACTTTACCGTGGAGATTACGGACAGCGGCTCTGCCGTGATTCCGACCTCCGGGGACGGCAGCTACGAGATCCGGGTCTACGGGCTGGCGGGCATCAACGGCGTGGACGAAGACAGCGCCACCATCCGAGAGGAGCTGGTCTATACCTACACGCAGGAGGAGATCGGGACGGCGGCGGACGGGACGCGGTCCTACACCGGCGAGCTGACAATGTCCCTTCAGGAGTACACCAGCTATCTTGTGGAGCTCTATATTACCCATAACGGGAAGGAGGTCTTTGTCAAGAGCATCAGCTTCAGCACGGAGGAGCCGATCTACACGATCTCCTGCGCGGCCGATCTGCGAAAGCTCGCCATGTACCCCTACGGGAAGTTTATCGTCATCGATGATGTGGAGGTGACGACCTCGGACAGTAACTCCTATTATGTGTCGGATTTCTACGGGAGCATTGATGGGCAGGGTTATACCCTGACGAATAAGAGAAATTATCAGATTATAAATAATCTGCAGAAAGAGGGGACTGTCAAAAATCTGGTCATTGACTGGAATTTCAGTCTTGATACGCTGGGGGCAAGTAACCGGGCGGCGTTGGTAGGCAATAATTACGGAACGATCTCGGATGTGATTCTGAATGTGTATATATCAGGCCTGAGCACGACTGCATGCAGTGCCGGGTTGGTTTATTATAACCAATCGGGCGGCGTGATTGAGAACTTTGCCGTTATTTACCAGCTTTCCCTGAACTATGAGTCGGGGTGGGGCGGTGCCTGTTATTATAATAACAACGGAACCATCCGGAACGGCTATGCCTATGTGGAGCCCGGCGTGGAGATCAATTTCTCCAGCGGCGAGTATATGGGCAACAGCTCGGCGAGCGTGACGAACAATGGCCTGATCGTCGGATATAATAGTGGAGGCACCGTACAGAATGTGTACGCCTACATTGACGGCAGCGTGAATGTGGAAAATGCGGTGAATTCGAATTATTGCTCCGTTCTTGTCGGAAGAATCAACAGCGGGACGGTGAAGAATGTCCTGGCGGTCGGCGATGTCACGACCTGCCTGCGCCAGTACGGTGCGATGCAGACCACCTCCACGAACATCGCGGGGACGCCGGTCATCGGTAGTTACAACACCGGGACGATCTCGTCCGCGTACTACCTCTCGCTGGACAGCAGCCACACCTACGGCACGATCTCGAATGTCTCCGCGATCACGAACTCGGATGATCTGGCCAGTGTGGACTATATGAATACGCTCTTAAACGGCAGCGGGCAGTTCATTGTGGACGGCTGCGTGGACGCCGGGTATTTCCCGCGCGTGACCATGGAGCTGGAGTCCATGATCAGTGCCCAGCCGCTCATCACCCTGCCCACCGTGCCCAGCTACTCTGCGCCGGAGTACGCGGGGACGACGGTTCTGGAGGTGAACGAGGAGGAGGAGTACGCCATCCTCGAGATGACCTTCATCAACCCGGCGAACTATGTGATCACCGATGTCAGTTTCGGGGAGCTGACGGATACGAGCGATGAGAGCTCCTTTGTGAGCGCTTTTGACAGTGTGGTCGTGGACACGGAGAACTCGACGACGACGAAGGTCCGCGTCACGGTGTCGGGGCCGAGTTACTACCGTAGCGAGTACAGCCTCTACAGCTTCTCCTACCGCTCCGCGGTCAGTACGACAAACACCCGGACGAAGAAGTTCTCCTCCGGCGAGACGGTTGCGGTGGAGTTTTACCGCCATATCAGCACGGTGGAGGAGTGGAACACCTATCTGAATTCCACATCTTCCTCCTCTCTCGCAAACGGGTATGACCCGCAGGGCAACTACCGGATCGTCGCGGATCTGGACTTTACGGATGAGACGACGCAGGGGCGGATTAACAGTACCAATAACAGTGTCGGCAGTGCATGGAACTCTGCGTTCAGCGGCAAGATTACGGGCCTGTACACGGATGCGAACGGGGAGGAGCAGGTCGCGGTCATCACGGGCTACCATCCCCAGTACGGCAGTATGATGTTTTATGCCCGAGACGCTGAGATCAGCTACCTGAAGTTCGTGGATCTGGAGTTGGATAGCGGTGTGACGCCGAGCAGTAACAGTAATGTTTACGGGAGATATCAGGGCCTGGTTGCTTATGCAACCTCCTGTACCTTTGATCACCTCCAGTTCTCCGGCGGCGGGAGCAGTTCGGTTTATATGTGTGCGGGTATGGTAGCCGGGTTTGCCCAAACCAGCACGATCTCCTACACGACGGTTGCGGATGCTTTGTTCACGACGACTGCATCTTCAAGCAGCTCGACATATATGTGTTCCATCGGCGGATTGGCCGGAGTCAGCTACGGCAGCTCGACGATCACAAGCTGCGCAGTCTGTGATCTGAGTATCGAGGCCAGTGACGCTACGATCTATGGGGACAACCGCGGGTTTGGCGGAATCGTGGGGTATATGTATTCGGGTACACTGACATCCTCCTACGCGACCGGAAGCATTGGGACGGAGTACGGGCAGGCGGGCGGTATCGCCGGATATGCCAACGGCAGCACGATCCGTCAGGTGTGGACCGATGTGAATATCACGAGCAGGACGAACTACGCGGGCGGTATCGCCGGGCGTACCAATAATGTAACGGCTGTGTCTGTTTTTGCGGCGGGCGAGGTCAATGTCTCGGTGGATAACACGATATATGTGGACCGGATCGTCGGAAACAAATCCGGGACCTACCGGCAGAACTATGCCTACGCTGAGCAGCGCGTCAACAGCGAGGTAACATCAAAGCTTGGCAACACGGCGACGGCGCTCTTTACCGCGGATGAGCTGAGCGGGGCGACGGCGGTGAGCAACTGGTATACTTCGATCCGTATCGGCAGCGCCTTCCTCCTGACCTCCGATGAGACGGATCCGGATGCGGAGCGCTATCTGAACCCGACGCAGACGGAGCATCTGCTGCCCCTGCTTCTGGACGAGGACGGGGTCTCGTTGCTGGCGGGACAGACGCCGCACTATCTGGATCCCGCGGGGATCGAGATGGGAGCCGTCACCTATACGACGAACGGCAGCAATGCGTATGAATTTACGATCACGCTGCGCCGTGTCCAGGGGAGTACCTACACGGTCAGTAAGTACGGCGGCACCGGCACCTGCGAGCAGATCGTCTTTGAGGGTGCAACGGTAAAGCGCGCGGAGATAACCCTTTGGAGCACGGACGATAATGACAGTTCCTATCAGACGGCGAACCTTGTGCTGACGGTCGGAGACTTTACCAGCTTCACCGACACCTATGATCTCACGATTTATGCGAAGGACGACTCCGGAAACAGCTATGAGCTGAGTGAACTGATCGATCTCTCCGCGGATCCGCCTGCCTATGAGATCAGCGATATAGACGAGTGGCGGGCCTTCGTCGATGCCGGACTGGGGCAGAGCTACCAGAACATCCGCATCACCGGGGACATCGATTTCTCCGGGGTGACCAACGATGAGCTCCGGACGCTGTTGAACCTGAAGGTTACAAACGTGATTGGTGTTGACGAAGACGGGGATGGCATTTATCCGACAATCAAGGGGATCAACTACGGTGCCAACGCGAACAATGCCGGCGGCGATTCCGTCAATTACACGAACTACAATGTCGCGGTCTTTGCCAGAGTCTACGGGGAGCTGTCAGGACTGAATTTTGAGAATATTACGATCGACAGCAGCAACTACTCGTATGGAAGCACCAATTATGTGGGTGTCATCGGCAGAGTTTATGGCGCGATGAGCAATCTGAGCTTTTCGGACATCGAGATTACAACGAAACAGGCAGGAAATACCGGATATATGGGTTGTATCGGATATGCGGACAGCGCTGTTTCCGATGTCACATTGAAAGGGATTAACCTGACCAACACGAGTGGTACCGTTTATATGGGCAGTCTGACCGGCTACGCGGCGGATAGTGTCACCGGTGTCAGTTTTGAGGATGCAGCAGTATTGGATAGCAGCGGCGGTACGGGCGATTACACCTATTCGTCATTGATGAAAAACAACGGGCCGGTCGGCGGCCTGATCGGGACGTGCAGCGGAAGCCTGGAAGTTTCTGATGTCACGATTACCGGGGTAGGCGTTGTCAATACGGCAAGTGACGCTGCAGGCGGCGTGATCGACTACTATACCAGCGGAACAACGGTCAGCAATGTGACGGTGGGATCATCTGCCGGTGCTGAATATGGTCTGTATATTTATGCCGGAAACAACACGAACCGGTTTGCAGGCGGCATTTCGGGCAGCGCTGCGGCAGGGAACATTTCAATTACGGTAAAAGATACCAATGTGTACTATGCCACGATTTCGGCAGGATATGAGGCGGCCGGAATCGCGTATTCAAATAATGGTTCGACGACCGAATCGGCGGTTTCCTTCCAGTACTGCGGCGTCTATCATTCCACGATCACCACGCGGGCAGCGGTTTCCGACTCGGACACATATCCGGTCTCCGCGTCCGGCATCGGGGGCAGCGCCTATGATTGCGAGGTCGTGGGCTGCACGATCACCGGCGGACAGTACGCCGCCGGAGTTGCCGCCTACCGTTATTACAACAACATCGGGCTCTTTACCAGCTGTCTGGTGGAGGACTGCACGATCACGGTCTACAGTGAAAACACGAATGTCCGGGCGGCAGTCGGCGGCATCGCGGGTCAGCTCCGCGGGTATGTGAAGAACTGTTCGGTGGTGAGCTGCACCATCGGCAGCACCTCCGCAACGGGGCTTACCGAGGCGGGCGGCCTGATCGGTGTGAACTATTACAGCACAACGACTGCAGACAGTCAGGTCATGGATGTGGAGAACTGCTCGGTCGCGGACTGCGATATCTGCGGCACCAGCGCGGGCGGCGCGGCGGGGAAGGCTGTCGGCGTCACCTTCCGCTACATCTCGGTCACGGATACGGATGTCGCGGCGCAGGATACCTCCGGCACGGGGGCGGATGTCTACGCCGGCGGGCTGGCGGGCTATTATCAGCAGTCGCGCTACAGTACCTCGAACTATCGCTACGGGAGGATCTCCAGCTTTGCCTTTACGGGTACGGTGGACGCTTCCGGCAGCGGGAATACCTATGCCAGCGGCCTGTTCTACTTTGACCCCGGCGTCCAGTATTATGCGGCGACGACGACCAGCGCGGTCAACTATTTTAACAGCCAGAAGATTCCGGTGGCGCTGGGCGGTACGGTCTACACGACAACGGCTGCGGAGGGTACGCCGACGGTCGGGAGTGCTGCGAGCTCTAACTATTATCAGCCGACGGTTCAGAATATTATTCTGGCGGCGACCAGTATCACGAGTTCCGGATATGCGGAGCCGGTGGCCTACCATGCGATGCAGGATCAGTGGTTCCGGGAGTACGCGATCGTGAGCGGCAGCGATTATGGGTTTGTCGATAAGGAGAATTATACCGCTGAGGCGGAGTCAACCTATGCCGGTACGATCACAAACCTTTATCTCTACAACGGAATGAGCATCAACGGGACGGCGGTCGGGTTGACCTCCTCCGAGACGACGGACGGAACGACAGTGACGCCGGGGGATTTCTACCTCTACGGCGCCGAGTATGTGGACGGGTACAGTGACCAGAGCAGTTCGCAGAAGAACACCGATGTAACCTATTCGCTGGGACAGTCGGCACTTTGGTCTAATGTCCTCGCGACCTATTGGACCTCATATGACAATGCAACCTATGGGTATGTTCCCTATGTGACGAACAGTTACAGTACGGTACTTCCGGGACAGCTGGGATCCGGGGAGAGTATGTATAATGGAACGACGCTGCTGGAGGAGGCTTATCTGTATGCGAACGGTGTGACGGCACGTAAGCTGCCGACCTTTGTCGACCTTAACTCCGGGAATTCTCTGGCGAGCCTGAGCCTGGCGGCCAGCGCCGCCGCGGCCGAGTTGCCGGATGTGGCGGTTTACGCCAGCGGCGGGGATATCTTAAACATTGAGTTTGACTCGGAAAATCTTCCTTACGGGGAGAGCACCGCCGCGTCGGCGGAGGTGTGGTTCACCCTGACGGATGCGGACGGAGACCCCGTCACGCTCACCGGAGACAACGCACCGGAGCTGACGGATGTCGTTGTGGGTGTCTCCGTCGATGCGGGCGTGACGACCTACGAGTATGAGGAAGGATATTATGTGACGAGCCGTGTCCTGTCCATGTACTACGATTACGCGGCGGACTTCACCCTCACGGTTTACACCTGGGATGAGGACGGAGACATCATGAGCGAAGCGTATGCGGTCGATGCGGAGAGTCTGGCAGTGAGCGTTTCCACATGGGATGATTACTGGGCATACATCGGCACAGACGGCACGACGGTCACGATGGGCAGCGGCACGACGGTCTATGACGACGCCTATGATCTGGGCAGTACGGGCGAGACCTTTGTGAACCTGTACGCCGGATACGCGCTGACCTCCGAGGGGCGCGTACTCGATGTGGAGACCGGCACATGGACCGCGGCGGGAACCTCCTGTCAGGTGCTGTCGGAGGCAGTTCCGCTCTGCACCGGTACATCCTACGGATACACGATCGATACCTTTGCCACCTTCACCTACACGAGGGATGCCGGGTATGTAAGCAACCTGATGATGGTGAGCCGCAGCGGCCTGATGCTCACGGTCAGCTTTGACGACGGGATTGCGATCCAGCGAAACGGCATGGTGGTGGATTATGTCAGCGAGACGGCCTACATGACGGTGCTGAATACGGAGACCGGAAAGCTGCTGGACTACGGGACGGCGCTGAATACACCAAGCGGATTCTCAAACAGCGGAATCGCGCAGATTTCCAACAACCTGTTGAACAGTTCGACGAACCACGTCCTGATGGGGAAGACGACCGGCGGCGGAATCTGGGCATTTGACTATGTCACCGGCGAGTCGATCGACCTCGGCGAGGCTGCGGAGTCGACGGTGACGCTGTTCTCCTATGTGCGGAGTGCCACTTCGAGCCTGTTCAGCCTGCGGAGCAGCTCCGCGGTCAATTACTCGTCGGTTGCGGCCACCGCGGCGTCTCTGGAGGAATATCTGGAGGAGAGCACGGAAGCAGATACCGGCAGCAGTACAGCGGCCGAGGCAGATGAGAGCGGGACAACAGATGAAAGCGGGGCGGCAGCTTCGGGGAGCAGCATAGCAGCGGCTGCAGAGGAAGGAAGCGCGGTTTCGGAGAGCGGTGAGGCAGCGGCCACAGAGGAAGGGACGGAAGCGGTTTCCGACGGCAGCACGGCAACAGATTCGGACAACATGATAACAGTTGCTTCGGGGAGTGGTGAGGATGTGTCATCGGATGAGAGCAGCGAGTCCGTGACTTCTAATGGGACAGCGTCGGATGACAGTTCGGAGAATACGGAGAACACCGACAACGGCAGCGCATCGGTAGACGGTACAGAGAACACGGCAACCGGCAGCACCGGCTCCGCCGCAAATACCAACACCGCGGTTTCCGCCGTCTACAATGCTTCCACCGGCGAGTATGAGTACTACACGGCCGAGGAGCTTCTCACGGGAGCCTTTGAGGAGACGGAGAGCCTGGCGGACCGCTATCCGGACTATGTTGCCGGAGAGATCACCGCGGACAGCGGTTCGGAAAACAGCAGCATGGCACTGAGGCTGATTCTGATCCTCTTTGCCGGTGTGGCGGTGCTCACGCTCACCCTGTACTTCACTCAGACATACCGCAGGAAGAAGCGGCAGTAATTCAGAACAATATATTTTTCGGTTGTACAAACGGGAAAACTCTGCTATGATAATACTCGTTGCAACGAGAGGAAACGAGGATATTTCTTATGCAGACAAATGATTATTTCAAATACAAAAAGAGAATTGTGGTAAAGATCGGGTCGTCATCCCTCCAGCATCCGCAGACGGGAGATCTGAATTATTACAAGATCGAGAAGCTGGTGCGGGAGCTCTGCGACATCCGCAACCGCGGCATCGACGTGTGTCTGGTCAGTTCCGGCGCGATCGCGGTGGGGCGAAAGGCACTCGGCCTTACCGACCGGCCGCAGGATACCGCGACGAAACAGGCCTGCGCGGCGGTGGGCCAGGCGCGTCTGATGATGACCTATCAGAAGCTTTTTTCGGAGTACCACCAGACAGCGGCGCAGATCCTGATGACGAAGGGAACGATCTTCAATCCGGTATCCCGCGAGAATGCCCACAACACGTTTCGTCAGCTTTTTGAACTGGGAGCCATCCCGATCGTGAATGAGAATGACACCGTCTCCACCTATGAGATGCAGTTCGGCGACAATGACACCCTGTCCGGGCTGGTCACCTCTCTGCTGGAGGCGGATCTTCTGATCATGCTCTCCGATATCGACGGTCTTTACACCGATGATCCCAGAGAGAATCCGAAGGCGGAGCTGATCGAGGAGGTTACAGAGTTGGACGGGCATATCGACCGCATGGCGAAGGAGACGACCGGCAGCGATGTCGGCACCGGCGGGATGGCCACCAAGCTGACCGCGGCAAGGATCGCGACGGCCTCCGGCGCGGACATGATCATCGTCAACGGGCAGGATGTCGGGATTCTCCATGAGATCATGGAGGGAAGCTTCCGCGGAACACTGTTTCGGGCGCAGAAAAACACGGAGTTCGATATCCAGAGCTTTCTGGAGAAGCATTAGAAAAGAAAGTCAGGGAATTGCATGACAGACGATAAAGTGGCCCGTATCAACGAGCTGTATCATAAATCAAAAGAGCAGGGGCTGACCGAGGCGGAGCAGGATGAGCAGAAAGCGCTCCGCGCGGAGTATATCGCCTCGTTTCGTCGGAATCTGAAAGCACAGCTGGATAACATTGACATGCAGAATCCGGACGGTACGATTGAGAATCTGGGTGAGAGACATCAGAAAATGCACAGATGATATGAAACTGGTATCATCTGTCTGCATCATACAATAAATGAAGCAGAGAAGGTACAAGGCAAAGATCAGTGAGACAGAGCTTTCAGCACGGCCTCCGGCGAGGCATCCTCCGCTTCCAGAAAACAGAGCGGCTCGCGCAGGGAGTTCAGATCGTGCGCGTCAGAGCTGCTGATCATCCGGCAGTTTTCCAGATACGGATGCGCCGCCTTTAAATCCGGCCAGTCGGCCGGATTTTTTATTTCCACGCAGGAAAACCGGCTGTCCGGAGGGACAAAGCCCAGATTGCCGAGAAGGCTGGTGGTGGATTTGTTGATATGCGCCGGAACCATGACGCCGTGGTGCTGCCGCACCAGGTCAAACACCGCGTCCAGCGGGATCGCGGTGGCGGAAATCAGGAGCTTTTCCTCTCTCCCGCAGATCTGATCGTCTGTATCGTAGATGATCTGGTTTCCGAAAAAGGATGGTGTGTTCTGGATGTCCGGAAGCTGCGTGCAGACATACGCGTCAAAGGCCATGGCGTCCGCCAGCGTCGCAAAGTAGCACAGCACATGTACCTCCTCGGCGGTCGTCAGCTCCATCCCGAATAGAATGTTCATCCCGTATTCCTTTGCCGCCGCCGCGAAGGCGGGGCAATTTTTGCAGGAAGAATGATCGGTCAGAGCGATGAGATCCAGACCGATCACCTTTGCCATGCCAACGATGTTTGCCGGAGTCATGTCATCGTCCCCGCAGGGGGAGAGGCAGGAGTGAATATGCAGATCGTAGGAGAGCTTAACCATGGATCCGGTTGTAAACCTCCAGCGCCATGTCGAAGATCGGGCGGTCCGTCCGAAGGAGCGTGAGGTCTTGGGATACCGCTTTGAGCTTCATGTTGTCGTCGGCGTTTGCGCTGCAGCAGAGGATGATGCAGGCACAGTCCGCCAGCGAGGCGACAGCCAGCGTGTTCATATTTGCCATCACGGTGCACCATGCGCAGCCGGCCGGTGCGTTTCCCATCGCGACGCTCAACAGGTCGCAGCAGTAGGGCTCTGTGATCACGGCATCCGCATCTCCGGTGTGGATGACCTCCAATCCGCAGTCTTTTATCAGTTCATTCACTGTCATAGTGGATACTCCTTTTCGATGGTTTTCAGGGTAATCTTACAACACTTCCCCTGTCGTGTAAATAAAAATCACTCCGGAACTCAGGTGATCTCTCTCGTAAGGAAAATGCAGTCTCCGATGGAGGCGTCGCGCGTGTTCATTACGATATCGCTGGCGAGCGCCTTGCAGGTGGGTGCGCCGCAGCATCCGCAGTCCAGGCCGGGCAGCGTTTCCAGCAAAGTCTCGACCTTCTCCATATTTCCCATGCTCTCGAAGATGTTCTCGCCGAGGCTGTAGACCGGTTCATAGGTGATCGGCTCCGACCATCCGAAGTCCTCCGGCGTGTGGCCGCCGAGGTCGGTCTCCTCTGTCCGTGTGGGCGGCTCGCCCTGATTAATCCGCTTCGTCTTGGAGCGTGCCAGATAGGCGTTCTCCACATTCAGGACACCGCCGACACATCCGGCGCTGCAGGAGTTCAGTTCCACGAAGCGCAGGCCGCCCTCGAACTTCTCATCCTCCAGATCCTCCAGAACATGGATGACATTCTCAATGCCGTCCGCCGCCAGATATTCGTTGGAGCGGATGCCGGCAGCCTCGCCGCCGCTGACGGACCATCCCTTTCCGAGACGGCCGGAGGTGGTCACGGTCTGAATGTTTTTCTCCGCCTCCTTCATGTGGGAGAGGAGGACGGGGTAAAAGTCCTTGATGCCGATTACGCGGTCCACATTGCTCTTTTTCAGTCCAAGAGGAGCCCGCGTGAACGCGACCTTTGAGGGGCAGGGCGAGAGGAAGACGATGCCGATCGCATCCTCCGGCAGGCCGGTCCGTTTGACGGCCCGTTCCCTCGCAAGCTGTGCCGCCACTTCCATCGGCGGCAGGATCGGCAGCATGTGGTCGATCAGATTCGGGAAGCGGACACGGATCAGGCGCTCGATGGTGGGGCAGGCCGTGCTGATCAGCGGCCACTGATCCGGATGCGCCGCTATGTACTCCCGCGTGGCGGTGGAGACGATCTCCGCGCCGGTGCTGACCTCGAAAACATCGTCGAAGCCGGACAGCAGGAGCGCGGTCAGGATGATATTTACATCCGTCAGGTGATTAAACTGGCTGTAGAGCGCGGGTGCCGGCAGAGCGACCAGGTAGGAGAAATCCCCGCGGAACTCCTCGAACTGATCCCTCCTGCACCGCTTTGCGTGGTGCGGGCACTGGCGGCAGCACTCGCCGCAGTCGATGCAGTATTCCGGGATGATGGACGACTTCCCGCCCCGGATGCGGATGGCCTGTGTTGGACACCGCTTCAGGCAGGAATAGCAGCCGATGCACCGCTCCTCGTGTAAATATACAGAATGGTAAAATTTGTCCATTATCATGCCTCGTCAAAAACGGATCTGCATGGTGACGGTCGTGCCGACCCCGAGCTCCGTGTCAATGTGGATCTCGTCGGAGGAGCGCTTCATATTCGGAAGCCCCATGCCCGCGCCGAAACCGAGAGAATTTACTTCATTATTCGCGGTGGAAAATCCCTCCTGCATCGCCTGTTCGATGTCCGGGATCCCGGGTCCCACATCCTTTAACACCATGATGATCCGGTCCGGGAAAATGTCTACGTCGATGACGCCGCCGTTTGCGTGGATGACCATATTGATCTCACCCTCATAGATGGCGATGGCGCAGCGGCGGATGATGTCCGGCGGAAGGTTCATCTGTTTTAGCTTCTGTTTCAGCTTGCTGCTGGCTTCCCCGGCACGCGTGAAGTCGGTGCTGTCGACCTGATACCGGTAATGGATGCTACTCATGTTAATATCCCCTTTCCTGATAGAGTCTGCCGCAGGCGTCGTACATGCGCAGGTCAGAGCGAAGGAGATAGATGCCGCAGTCCTCGGCCATGCGGATCATCTCCTCCGTGGGTGTCTTCCCGCGAATGAACGCGATGCAGATGATATCCATCATCTCCGCCGTGCGGATTACCTGAGGGTTTGTGAGCCCGGTCAGCAAAAGGGCGTCTTTTTTTATAAAAGCAAGGACGTCGCTCATCATATCCGCGCCGCAGATCGTTTCGATCTCGCGGCTCAGATCCGTGGGTGAAGTCAGCACTTCGGCGTTCAGTAATTCTACAACTTTCCCGATGGTCATATCTGAAAATCCTCCCGTAAATCATGCCGTTTTCGTATCGAAATATAAGTATTTGTAATGAGTATAGCACAGGGATTGGGCAGATTCAACAAAAATCACAAACAACGGACGGAATCACATCTGGTTGTTTCACATATTAGACAAAACTAACCAAAAGGCTGACAAAAAAATAACAAAAAAACAGGGTGGCGCGGTGTTGATATTTATTCAATCTGATGATATTATGAAACAAGATAGCTCCGTCCTTTCGGGCAGGGCCGATCGACTAAGTATAGGAGGTATTATTTTGGAAAATGCAAGCCGTGTCCCGTTCAATGGGACAAAAGAGCAGAAAGCACAGCTTCTGGAAGTGATCGCGCAGCTCAAGGACACGAAGGGCTGCCTGATGCCGATCATGCAGAAGGCGCAGGATATCTACGGATATCTGCCCTACGAGGTGCAGAAGCTGATTTCCGACGAGCTGGAGGTGCCGTTGGAGAAGATTTACGGGGTAGCGACATTTTACTCTATGTTCAACCTGTACCCGAAGGGGAAGTACAGGATCTCAGTCTGTCTCGGGACTGCCTGCTATGTCAAGGGCTCCGGCGAGATCTATGAGAAGCTGCAGGAGAAGCTCGGCATCGAGGGCGGACAGTGTACGCCGGATGGGAAGTTTTCTCTGGACGCATGTCGCTGTGTCGGCGCCTGTGGCCTGGCTCCGGTCATGATGATCAATGATGAAGTCTATGGACGGCTGACACCGGACGATATCGACGGCATCCTCGCGAAGTACGACTGATGCTGCCTGAGATTTCGTTAAATATTCTGGATATTGCACAGAATTCCATCGTCGCGGAGGCGTCGCTGATCACGATCACAGTGGATGAGGCCACGGAGGGGCATCTGCTGAGGACGGAGATCGCGGATGACGGAAAGGGAATGTCGGAGGAGACGCTGGCCTCTGTGGTGGACCCCTTTTTCACCACGAGAAAGACCCGGAATGTGGGCCTGGGCATCCCGTTTCTGAAGCAGGAGGCGGAGAGCACCGGGGGCGTATTCCACATGGAGTCGGAGCC
Source organism: Clostridiales bacterium (assembly GCA_021205085.1). Taxonomy (GTDB): domain Bacteria; phylum Bacillota; class Clostridia; order Lachnospirales; family Lachnospiraceae; genus Eubacterium_I. The sequence goes on from JAJPYF010000119.1 coordinate 22,909, forward strand.
GGGGAAGGGCACGGTGGTCACGGCGATTTTCTGTACGGACCATATCGACTGTATGCCGCTGGGGGATATAAATGCGACGATACACGCGCTGATTACGATGAACCCGCAGATCGATTTCTGCTATCGGCGCATCGTAAATGACCGGTCCTTCGAGCTGGACACCCGTGAGATGCGGCAGATTCTGGGAGATATACCCTTTGACACGCCGGATGTCTCTCTTTTTCTGAAGGAATATCTGGAATCAAACGAAGCGGAACTTGAACATGACAGAGCAACGAAGGTGGAGGAGTAAATATGAAGTCTTTGGAAGAGTTAAAAGCAATCAGAGAGCGGATGCAGGGTCAGATCGGCCTGCGCTCCCGTGATGAGGAGGATACCCGCGTGGTGGTCGGCATGGCGACCTGCGGCATTGCCAGCGGCGCGCGCCCGGTTTTAAATCGTCTGGTCGACGAGGTTCAGAAGAGGGGCGTGGAGCATGTGATCGTGACGCAGACCGGCTGCATCGGCCTGTGCCAGTATGAGCCGATTGTGGAGGTTTTTGAGCCCGGCAAGGAAAAGATCACCTATGTGAAGATGAACGAAGAGAAGGCAGTGGAAGTTTTGGAACAGCATCTGATCGGCGGCAGGATTGTGGAGAAGTACCTGCTTTATGCGGATGAGACGAAATAAAGGAGGAGCATACATATGTATCGAGCACATGTGTTAGTCTGCGGTGGAACCGGCTGTACTTCCTCAGGGAGCGGACAGGTCATCCAGGCATTGATCGAGGAGATCTGGCAGAATCATCTGGAGAAGGAGATTGCTGTCGTTCAGACCGGATGTCACGGTCTCTGTGCCGAGGGACCGGTGATGGTCGTATATCCTGACGCTGTTTTTTATACGCACGTTCAGGTGGAGGATGTCAGGGAGATCGTTCATGAGCACCTGCTGAAGGGCAGAGTGGTGGACCGTCTGGTTTACCGTGAGACACAGATTGACAACGGAGTCGCATCGCTGAATGATACGGCTTTCTATAAAAAGCAGCATCGCATCGCGCTGCGCAACTGCGGCGTGATCAACCCGGAGAATATAGACGAGTACATCGGCACCGGCGGATATGAGGCGCTGGGCAAGGTTCTGACGCAGATGACGCCGGATGAGGTCATTCAGGAGATCTTAGACAGCGGACTTCGGGGGCGCGGCGGCGCGGGATTCCCGACCGGCCTGAAGTGGAAGTTCGCCTCCGGCAACCGCGGAAACGTACAGAAGTATGTCTGCTGCAACGCGGATGAGGGCGATCCCGGCGCGTTCATGGACCGCTCCGTTCTGGAGGGCGATCCCCATGTCGTGCTGGAGGCCATGGCCATCGCCGGATATGCGATCGGTTCGGATCAGGGTTACATCTATGTCCGTGCCGAGTATCCGATCGCCGTGGAGAGACTGAATATCGCGATCAGCCAGGCCAGAGAGTACGGTCTGCTGGGCAAGGATATTTTCGGAACCGGATTTAATTTTGACATTGAGCTTCGTCTCGGCGCGGGCGCGTTCGTCTGCGGTGAGGAGACGGCGCTGATGACTTCGATCGAGGGTAATCGCGGTGAGCCGCGTCCGAGACCGCCGTTCCCGGCAGTGAAGGGACTGTTTGCCAGCCCGACGATCTTAAACAATGTGGAAACATGGGCGAACATTCCGCAGATCATCAATTACGGCGCGGACTGGTTCGCTTCTATGGGCACGGAGAAGTCAAAGGGGACGAAGGTTTTCGCCCTCGGCGGCAAGATCAACAACACCGGACTGGTGGAGATTCCGATGGGCACCACGCTCCGCACGGTCATCGAGGAGATCGGCGGCGGCATCCCCAACGGGAAAAAGTTCAAGGCGGCGCAGACCGGCGGCCCTTCCGGCGGATGTATCCCGGCGGAGCATTTCGACATTCCGATCGACTATGATAACCTGATCAGCATCGGCTCCATGATGGGCTCCGGCGGACTGATCGTCATGGACGAGGACACCTGCATGGTGGATATCGCGAAGTTCTTCCTCCAGTTTACGGTGGATGAGTCCTGCGGCAAGTGCACGCCGTGCCGTGTCGGCACGAAGCGTCTGTTAGAGCTGCTGGAGAAGATTACAGACGGCAGAGGCACGGTGGAGGACATCGACAAGATGGAGGAGCTGTGCTACTACATCAAGGAGAACGCACAGTGCGGCCTGGGACAGACGGCGCCGAACCCGGTGCTCTCGACCCTGCGCTATTTCCGGGATGAGTATATGGAGCATGTGGTCAACAAGAGATGTCCTGCCGGCGTGTGCAAGAAGCTGCTTGTGTACAAGATCGATCCGATCAAGTGCAAGGGCTGCACGCTCTGTCAGAGGAACTGCCCGGCGGGCGCCATCACCGGTGAGATGAAACAGCCGCACGATATCGACAAGGATAAGTGTATCAAGTGTGGAACCTGTATTGAGAAGTGCCGCTTCGGCGCGATCTACAAAGAGTGATGGAGGTGTCAGGCATGGAATATGTTAAAGTTAAAATAAACGGCGTAGAGGTCTCCGCACCGGTGGGCTCTACGATACTGGAAGCGGCGCGTCTGGCAAATATTGAGATCCCGACCCTTTGTTACCTGAAAGGAATCAATGAGATCGGCGCATGCCGTATGTGTGTGGTCGAGGTAAAGGGCGCAAAGACGCTTGTGACTGCGTGTGTGTACCCGGTGAATGACGGGATGGAGGTGTGGACCAACACGCCGAAGGTGATTTCTTCCCGGAGAAAGACGCTGGAGCTGATTCTTTCCGACCACGACCGGAAGTGTCTCTCCTGTGTCCGCAGCGGCCGCTGTGAGTTGCAGCAGCTCTGTCACGCCTACAAGGTTGACGACGAGGGCTACTATGATGGCGAGCGCAATGAATACGAGCTGGATTATTCCGCTGCACATATGGTGCGGGACAACAACAAATGTATCCTCTGCCGCAGATGCAGTGCTGTCTGTGAGAAGGTACAGGGCATCGGCGTCATCGGCGCGAATGAGAGAGGATTTAAGACGTTTATCGGCTCCGCCTTTGACATGGGCCTCGGCGAGACGAGCTGCGTCTCCTGCGGACAGTGTATCGCGGCATGTCCGGTGGGCGCGATCTATGAGAAGGATAACACGGCGGATGTCTTCGCCGCGATCGCGGATCCGGAGAAGTTTGTCGTCGTGCAGACCGCACCGGCGGTTCGTGCGGGTCTGGGAGAGGCCTTCGGATATCCGATCGGTACGGATGTGGAGGGCAAGCTGGCGGCGGCGCTGCGGCGGCTCGGCTTCGACAAGGTATTTGACACGAATTTCTCCGCTGACCTTACGATTATGGAGGAGGCCACAGAGTTTATCGACCGGGTACAGAACGGCGGCAAGCTGCCGATGATTACCTCCTGTTCCCCCGGATGGATCAAGTACTGCGAGCACTATTTCCCGGATATGACGGAGAATCTTTCCTCCTGCAAATCCCCGCAGCAGATGTTCGGCGCAATCGCAAAGTCCTATTATGCGGAGAAGATGGGAATCGATAAGGAAAACATGGTGGTGGTCAGCGTCATGCCCTGCACGGCGAAAAAGTTTGAGATCGGCAGGGACGACCAGGCGGCCAACGGCGTGCCGGATGTGGATATCGCGATCACGACCCGCGAGCTCGGACGGATGATCGAGCGTGCCGGCATTGTGTTCGATTCTCTCCCGGATGAGGAGTTTGACATGCCTCTGGGTCTGGGCACCGGTGCGGCGGTTATCTTCGGCGCGACCGGCGGCGTGATGGAGGCGGCGCTGCGTACCGCGGTTGAGAAGCTGACGGGCGAGGAGCTGGCCAGCCTTGATTTCACGGATGTTCGCGGAACCGAAGGCATCAAGGAGGCAAGCTACAATGTCGCGGGCATGGATGTGAAGGTGGCCGTGGCGTCGGGTCTGAAGAACGCGCGCGATCTGCTGAAAAAGGTGGAGGCCGGCGAGGCGGATTACCACTTCATCGAGATCATGGGATGCCCCGGCGGCTGCGTGAACGGAGGCGGACAGCCCCAGCAGCCCGGATATATCCGCAATACGGTGGATATCCGCGCGAAGCGGGCGGAGGTCCTCTACAATATCGACCGGAACAATTCGATCCGGAAGTCGCATGAGAATCCGGCGATCATCGAGCTGTATGAGACGTATCTCGGCGAGCCGGGGAGCCATCGGGCGCACGAGCTGCTGCATACGACGTATGTGAAGAGGGTCGTGAACAAGTAAGTTGAAATAATTTTATTGACGGATGTTCAAGATGCCACTGGGTATATTTAAGGCAACCGGGGCAACGCTTCGACGAACTAATCGTTAACTGCGACTAAGACGCTCAGGAGAGCCTTCGCGTCGAAGTCTTCGTAAACGATGGATTTCGTCTCAGCTAAAAACGCCCCTACAAAAGTTGCCTGAAATATACCAGTGGCATCTTTCACATCCGGCGTAGGTTGTTGATTGTATAGAGTCTTTTGCTGATACGCATTTTATGTGGAGAGGGGTATCGTATGAGCATGAATGTGATTAACTTTCAGGATGCGAACTGTGCACACTGTTACAAGTGTCTCAGGAATTGTGATGTGAAGGCGATCCGCATCAAGAACGGGCAGGCGCAGATTGTCCGGGATTTGTGTATTTACTGCGGGCACTGCATGGAGATCTGTCCGCAGCAGGCGAAGACCTTTGACAGTGATCTGGACTATGTGAAGCATATGCTGAAGCACGGGGAGAAGCTGGTGGTTTCGCTGGATTCGTCCTACAGCGGCCTGATTCAGAGCAACTGTCCCGGCAAGGTGGTGGATGCCCTGTATCAGCTCGGTTTTTCCGATGTCCGCGAGACGGCGGAGGGCGCGGCCTATGTGACGAGGGAGTATGTGCGCATCCTGAATGAGGGAAGGATGGAGAATATCATCACGACCCAGTGCCCGTCCATTGTTTATCTGGTGGAGAAGCATTATCCCATGCTGATCCCCTGCCTTGCGCCGGTGGTCTCCCCGATGATCGCGCACGGGCGGCTGATCAAAAAGGAGATGGGGCAGCACACGAAGGTGGTTTACATCGGTCCCTGCGTCGCCAAGAAGATGGAGGCGGAGGCTGACCGGGCGACCATGGGCGCGGTGGATGCGGTCATCGAGTTTAACGAGCTGGAGAAGTGGCTGGAGGAGGAAGGCATTGATCTGAACAAATGTGAGGAGCGGGCCTTTTCCAACCCGGATCCGAAGATCAACCGCCTCTACACGATTTCCACCGGCCTTTTGCGGGCGGTCGACGCCTGCGGGGCGAAGTCGAAGTATACCTATATGACGGTCAGCACGATTCAGGGCTGTCGGGAGCTTCTGCACAGCATGAAGCGGGGATATCTGCACGGTGTTTTTGTGGAGCTGAAGCTCTGCTCCGGTGGCTGTGTCAACGGGCCGGGCGTGAACAAACGGCGCGGATTCCGCTTCAAGGCGCTGATGAATATTGAGAACAGCACATCCATGGAACCCTGTCCGCTACCGGACGATATGGATGAGAAGGAGCTGACCCGGAGCTATACGCCGAAGCAGGTGGTTGAGAAGATGCCTTCCGAGGAGGAGATCCGGGCGATTTTAAAGACGATCGGAAAGAGCAACAGCGACACGGAGTTTAACTGCGGTGCCTGCGGCTACATGAGCTGCCGAGAGAAGGCAATCGCGATCTATCAGGGGAAAGCGGAGGCGGCCATGTGCCTGATCCGTTCTTACGAAAACGCCCGTTCGCAGGCCAGCGTTGTTCTGGAGAATATTCCGAGCATTGTTCTCATCGTCGACCACGAATTCCGCATCCTTGAGTTTAACAAAAAGGCGGAGGAGGTCTTCGGGACGACCCGCCGGGAGGCGATTCGCAACTACCTCTTTGACTACATTGACACTGCGGAGTTTGAGGAGGTATACAACACGCATGAACCGAAGTTCCACCTGAAGAAAAAGTGGCCGTATTACAATATGACGGTTCTGGAGACGATCGTGTATGTGGAAAATTCGGACCGTATTCTGGCGGTTATCGAGGATGTCACGGCGGAGGAGACGAGAGAAGAGAAGCAGATGGAGCAGAAGCTGAACTCTATCAGGATGGCGCAGGCTGTCATCGACAAGCAGATGATGACGGCGCAGAAGATTGCGGAGCTTCTGGGTGAGACGACGGCGGAGACGAAGGCGACGCTGACGCAGCTGCGCGACTATGTGCTGGAGGATGAGTAGCCATGAAGAAGAATTTTTCCATCGATCTGGCGTATCGCAGCATCAACCATGTGGGGGAGGAGCTTTGCGGAGACAAGGTCGAGGTTGTCAACAACGATGACTGCCGCATCCTGATTCTCGCGGACGGGATGGGCAGCGGCGTCCGTGCCAATATTCTCGCGACGCTGACATCGAAGATCATCGCGACCATGATGCGGGAAAAGATGTCCGTGGACGAAGTGGTCGCCACGATCACGAAGACGCTGCCGGTCTCCTCGGTGAACCATGCGGCGTATTCTACTTTCAGCGTGATTCAGGCGTTCAATGACGGGCGGATCTATATCGTGGAATATGACAATCCGGAGTGTATCCTGATTCGCGGCGGAAAGGTGAAAAAGCTGCCGTTCGTGTATCGCACTATCGGAGACAAGCGGATCCGGGAGTGTGAGATCTGGTCTGAGATCGGGGATTCCTTTGTGATCATGAGCGACGGCTGTCTCTATTGCGGGACCGGCGAGATCATGAACTACGCGTGGGACTGGAAAGCCCTGTCCAACTGTGCCGAGGTCGGCGCGGGGCGGACCCGGAATGCCCAGCAGATGGCGGATTACATCAATGCCAACTGCGCGGAGCTCTACGGAAACATTCCCACGGACGACACGACGGTCGGCGTGGTCCGCATCCTGGAGGAGAATGTATTAAGTCTTCTGACCGGCCCTCCGGCGGACAAGGCGGACGATTACCGGATGGTCGAGGATTTCATGAAAAATGACGGAATTAAAATTGTCTCCGGCGGGGCGACCGGCAATATGGTCGCGCGCGTCTTAAATGAGCGGCTGGTGCCGGTCGACGAGCATCTGGATCCGGAGATCCCGCCCACTTCCAAGCTCAAGGGCGTCGATCTGGTGACGGAGGGCGTGCTCACTCTGCACAAGACGATCGATCTGCTGGAACGGTATGTGAAGGACGATGTTTCGGACGACTTTTTCATCGAGCTGAGCCGCGAGAACGGGGCGACCCGTCTGGCCTGCTATCTGATGGAGGATTGCTCCACGGTTAAACTCTATATCGGCAAGGCGGTCAATCTGGAGTATTCGGAAAAAACGCTGCCGTTTGAGATATCCGCCCGACAGAATCTGACACAGAGTTTGATCGCAGTGCTGGAGAAGATGCACAAAAAGGTGGATGTGTATTATTATTAGGGCGTCTCTTTGTCATATAAAGAAATAGTAGTCCTGATATTCAGGTCAGGGATTTTTTTCAAACTGTATGAGGAGGTTGGGTTTGTCAAAATAAACCGGAGATAAATCTTGACATTCAGAATAAATAATCTTATCATCAAAATAAAGCCGATTGGCATAATTTTTCACAAAGAAGAATAAATAAAGCCGATCGGCATTTTTTGTACTATCTGCCCCAAAATAAAGCCGATCGGCAAAATCAGGAGAATATTTATGAAAATAACAGATGCCAAATCCTTTGGCAAAGCCATACGTGAAAGACGGAAAGAACTGCATTACACACAGGCATATCTCTCTGAATGCACGGGACTGAGTATTACTTTTCTCTCGGATCTTGAGAGGGGAAAGCCCGGTATTCAGCTTGAAAAATCAATTCAGGTGGTAACGATTCTTGGAATGGATTTGTTTATGGAGAAACGGGGTGAATAAGATGCGGGAATTGTCTGTATGGATGGAAATAAAAGGAGCACCCGTTTATATCGGAAAAATCACCGGGCATGACAGTAAAGATGCCTGTTTTTCTTATTCAGATGATTATAGAATCAGTCCCGACAGCCGTTCGGTTTCACTCAGTCTGCCGCTAGAAGAAAAAACCTTTTCTCCGGAACGGACGGAGAATTATTTTGAAGGGTTGCTGCCGGAAGGATTCACAAGAAAATGTGTTGCGCAGAAGCTCCATGCGGATGAGGGAGATTATCTTTCCATTTTATCAGCGCTGGGGAAGGAATGTCTCGGCGCAATCAAAATCGTGGAGGAAGGGACGCCCGAAAATACACCGGAATATTGTCCCCTGTCCTCACAGGAGGTTGAGAACCTTGCGCGGGAGGGAGCAACCGAGTCGGCATCGATCGTCACAAAATCACACTTATCTCTGACCGGAGCTTCAGGAAAAGCGGGATTATACTATGATGAACCAAATAAGCAGTGGTACCTCCCCATAGGTGATGCTCCCAGCACACACATTGTAAAACAGAGTCATGTCCGACTGAGCCGGATTGTGACCAATGAACAGCTCTGTCTTTTGACAGCAAAATATCTTGGCGTTGATGTTTCGGACAGCTTTATTTTGAATCTGTCTGAAACAGATAAGAAACCGGATGAGGGAGATGTCTTATTTGCTACAAGAAGATTCGACAGGGTTTGGCCTCATTCATGCAGAAAAATAAATGGGCCGCCTGTCCCATTCAGGCTCCATCAAGAGGATTTTGCTCAGGCGCTGGGCATTTCGGCGGCATATAAATATGAAAAAAACGATGAGGGCTATATGGCGAAAATATTCCGGCTTCTGCGGCTATACTCTGCAAATCCTCTGGAAGATATGAACAGGCTCTGGGATATTTGTGTATTCAACTATCTCATTGGAAATACAGATAATCATATTAAAAACCTTTCTCTGTTGTACAGCTCCGGCTTAAAGAGTATACGGCTTGCTCCGGCCTATGACATTGTCAGTACAGTGATCTATGGAGGCAGTGAGGACATGGCGTTTGGCATTGGCGGGGAGATCAATTTATATTCTATTACCGGGAAATCGTTTGAACAGGCGGCCAGAGATGTCGGAATAGGAGTCAGAATGGCGATGAAACGTTTTGATGTCATGGCTGCCCGCTTTGAGGAAGCGTTGAAACTTGCGAGTGAAACGCTTACGGCACAGGGATTTGAAGAAGCAGGGCGGATTCGGGAGGAAATTTTAAACCATGGGGGAATTCAAAGTATCGCCTGAAAAAGCGGCAGCTCACAAGTGACAGGTTGACAAATTC
>JAJPYF010000129.1:0-18953 GCA_021205085.1 Clostridiales bacterium
CATCTGGATCATGGTGGGGCAGACCTTCGGATTCTGCCTCTCGCGGGCGATCTCCGTTCTGGTGATCAGCTGTCCGTGCGCCCTCGGACTTGCGACGCCGGTGGCGATTATGGTGGGCAATGGCCTCGGCGCGAAAAACGGCGTGCTGTTTAAGACGGCTGTGTCTCTGGAGGAGACCGGGAAGGTCGATATCGTGGTGATGGATAAGACCGGAACGATCACGACGGGACAGCCGAGGGTGACGGATATTATTCCGACAGCGCAAGGGGAGGAGACGGAGCTTCTCCGGCTCGCAGCGTCGCTGGAACAGAAGAGCGAGCATCCTCTGTCCCGCGCCATCCTCGACTATGCCGCGGAGCAGGATCTGTCTGTGCCGCCGGTGGAGGATTTTCAGGCAGTGGTCGGGAACGGCCTTACCGGCACGCAGGACAGCGATACCCTCTATGCAGGCAGTCTGAAATATATCCGCACCGTGGCGGAGGTTCCCAAAAAGATGGAAGAACAGGCGGCCATGCTTGCTGAGAGTGGAAAGACACCGCTGTTTTTTGCAAAGAATCGTGAGGTTTGTGGTATCATAGCGGTGGCGGACGTGATCAAGCCGGAGGCGCCCGAGGCGATCCGCCAGCTAAAGGGGATGGGGCTGAAGGTGGTCATGCTGACCGGCGACAATCTCCGCACGGCGAAGGCGATCGGCGCGCAGGCGGGTGTGGACCATGTCATCGCGGATGTCCTTCCGGGTGACAAGGAGAGTGTGATCCGGAAGCTCGGTGAGAGGGGGAAAGTCGCCATGGTCGGCGACGGGATCAATGACGCCCCGGCACTCACGCGGGCGGACATCGGCATTGCGATCGGCGCCGGAACAGATGTGGCGCTGGACGCCGCGGATGTGGTGCTGGTAAAAAGCCGGCTGGATGATGTGCCCGCGGTGATTCGTTTGAGCCGCCGTGTGCTGCGCAACATCCACGAGAATCTGTTCTGGGCATTTTTCTACAATATCATCGGGATCCCGCTTGCTGCGGGCGCGTACTATGCGCTTTTTGGATGGAAGCTGAATCCGATGTTCGGAGCCGCGGCCATGAGCCTGTCGAGCTTCTGCGTGGTCACAAACGCGCTGCGGCTGAATTTTGTGAAGGTGCACAGCACGCACCGGGATAAACCGAAGAAACATGCGGTATCAGACAGCCTGTTCGACGATCTGGTGAGCGGACAGGGTGATTCCGATAGAGAGAAAATCAAAAAAGAAGAGGAGAGTAAAACAATGGAAAAAACAATCGAGATCAAAGGAATGATGTGCGGCCACTGTGAGAAGCATGTGAAAGCCGCGCTGGAAGCGCTGGAGGGCGTTGTGTCCGCGGAAGCAAGCCATGAGAAAGGCACAGCAGTCGTGACGCTGTCCGTCGATGTGGCCGACGATGTTCTGAAGAAAGCGGTGGAGGATGCCGACTACGAGGTCACAGCGATCCGATAATGAATATTACGATCTATACAGTCGGAAAAATCAAAGAGAGCTTCTACCGGGAGGCCATCGCAGAGTATGCCAAGCGCCTGTCGCGCTACTGTAAGCTGAAGATTGTCGAGGTGGCGGATGAGCGGACGCCCGACAACGCGGGGGAGGCGCTGACTTCGCAGATCAAGGAGCGTGAGGGTGCGCGGCTGCTGTCGCAGATCCGCGCTAACACATACCTCATCGCCCTTGCCATCGACGGAAAACGCATGGATTCCGTCACTTTTGCAGAGAAGATCGCCGCCCTCGGCCTGCACGGCGCCAGCGACATCGGTTTTGTCATCGGCGGCTCCCTCGGCCTGTCCGACGCCGTCCTGTCCCGCGCGGATTTTAAACTCAGTTTCTCCGATATGACCTTTCCGCATCAGCTGATGCGTGTGATTCTTCTGGAACAGGTTTACCGCGCATATCGGATCATCAATCACGAACCCTATCACAAATAACGGCGCCGGTTTCCCTCTGTTCTGTCACGGCGGCTTCTGACATATACTCAAATATGAGCAGTTCAAAGAATCGTATGAAAACCGGGAAAATTGCCGGCCGCATGGCGGATCAGTTCCACCTGCCGAGGGATCTGATTCTGGGTGAGCCCATCGTGACGGTCACCGGCCGCGGCGATCTCACCGTAGAAAATTACCGGGGAATTCTCGTCTATGAGACGAGCCGGATTCGTCTCTCCTTAAAGCACGGCCAGCTGGAGATCCTGGGAAATGCGCTGAACATCGACTACTATACCAATGACGATATGAAAATATCCGGCAGAATCGATAAGATCGAGTATGGTATGTGAGGGACGCCCGTGTTGCGATTTATCAAATTTTTTCATGGATATCTCCATGTGAGGATCCGCGGCTACTCCCCGGAGCGCTTTTTAAATCTCTGCAGCCGGATGAACATTGTCCTCTGGGGGCTGCTCCCGACGGAGGACGGCTACCGTTTCTGCATCAGCCGGAAGGCATTCGGCATGATTGAGCCGGCGCTTGAAAAAACCGGCACGCAGATCGAGGTGGAGCGGCGGGTCGGACTTCCCTTTCTTGCTCGAAAATATCGAAACCATGTGTTTTTCCTGGCGGGGTTGTGTCTCGCGGGTTTTCTGCTCTGTTTCCTGTCCCTTTTTATCTGGAAGGTGGAGGTGGAAGGGAATTTTTCGTATTCCACCCAGACGATTCTGGAGTTTCTGGATCAAAACGGAGCCGGATATGCCTCTGCGAAGAGCGGTATCGACTGCGAGGCGCTGGAAAATATGCTCCGGGCAGAGTTTGAGGATATCATCTGGGTCTCCGCAAGCATCCGCGGCACCCGCCTCTATCTGGTGGTGCAGGAGCGCCTGGCGGGGAGCTCCGATGCGGGAGAAACACAGGAGGCGGCGGCGACGGATCTGATCGCCTCCAACAGCGGTGTGGTGGAATCGATCACGGTCCGCAGCGGTACGCCGCTGGTCGGAGTCGGAGACACGGTGGAGGCGGGGGATGTGCTGGTGACCGGCGCGCTGGAAATCGTCGATGACAGCGGGGAAACCGCCGCCTATCATTTTGTATCAAGCGACGCGGATGTCGCGATTCGCACGGCGCTGTCCTACGAGGACACCTTTTCCGCTTCCTATGAGAAAAAAATCCCGACCGGCGACAACCGGTTTCGCCTGACCGTCTGTCTCGATTCCTCCTTCCTGACGCTCGGCCGGCCTCCGGAGGACGGGAATTACCTTGAGGCGGACACGGTCTGCCCGGTCGTCATCGGCAGGGACTTTTACCTGCCGTTTCAGCTCATAAAACGGGAGTATACCGGCTATGAGACCGTGCGCGGAACATGGTCCGGGGAGGAGGCCGGGGAGCTGGCGCGCGAACGCCTTGAGAAATATTGTGAAAATTTAGAGGAAAATGGGGTTCAAATTTTATCAAATAGTGTTATTATAGAACAGAGCGGCGGGGAGATTTTTGCCCGGGGAGAGCTGGAGGCTCTGGTCGGGCAGGAGGAGTACCGCGAGATTCAGACGGAAGAGATGGAGGCAGAGTTACCGGATGGCGCGGGCACAGCAGACGATGGAGATCCCGATTGATCATATGGCAAATGTTTTCGGAAAGCTTGACGCATGGCTGAAGCTGATCGAGAAATATCTGGATGTGACGATGGTGGTTCGGGACAGCGGGCTGAAGGTGACCGGAGCGCCGGATGCCGTGAGCAGTGCCTGTGCGGTGCTGGAGCAGCTGCTTGCCCTCTCCGCCAGAGGGAACGAGATCACGGAGCAGAATGTCACGTATGCTCTGGAGACCTCCTCTTTCAGCCGTACCGCGCTTCTGGACGCGGACAGTGAGATCATCTGCCACACCATTGACGGCAAGGCGGTCAAGCCCAAGACCCTCGGACAGAAGAATTATGTCGATCAGATCCGGGATAAGATGATCGTGTTCGGAATCGGACCCGCCGGAACCGGCAAGACCTATCTGGCCATTGCCATGGCGGTCACGGCTTTTAAGCGGGAGGAGGTCGGAAGGATTATCCTCACCCGTCCGGCGATCGAGGCGGGGGAGAAGCTGGGATTTCTTCCCGGCGACCTGCAGAGCAAGATCGACCCGTACCTGCGGCCGCTGTACGATGCCCTCTATCAGATCATGGGTCCGGAGAGCTTCCTTCGGAATCAGGAAAAGGGATTGATCGAGGTAGCGCCGCTGGCGTATATGCGCGGGCGGACGTTGGACAACGCGTTCATCATCCTCGACGAGGCACAGAACACGACGCCTGCCCAGATGAAGATGTTTCTGACCCGCATCGGCTTCGGTTCGAAGGTTGTGGTCACGGGGGACGCCACGCAGAAGGATCTGGCGCCCGGCACAAAATCCGGTCTGGATGTGGCGGCGCAGGTCTTAAAGAAGGTAAATGATATCGGTTTCTGCCATCTGAGCAGCCGCGACGTGGTTCGCCACCCGCTGGTTCAGAAGATCGTCAAAGCCTACGAAGAATATGAAAACCGGCTGGCCGCGCGGGAGAAAACCCGGGCGTCCGGGTCGAGAAAGCGGGGCTGATATGACGGTAAATCTGAGCTGCATGGTGAAACCGGAGTTTCATTTTCATTACAGAAAGCTGGCCGGAGAAGTGATTGCGGCCTCTCTTCGCGCGGAGCATTTTCCCTGCGGGGCGGAGGTTTCCCTGACTCTGGCGGACAATGCTTTCATACAGGAGATCAACCGCAGCGCGAGAGGGATCGACGCGCCGACGGATGTCCTGTCCTTTCCCATGCTGGAGTACGCGACGCCGGCTGATTTCTCCGATATTGAGGAGCAGTGGGCGGACTGTGCGGATCCGGATACCGGAGAGGTGATGCTGGGAGATATCGTGATCTCTGTCGAGAAGGTGCGGGAGCAGGCGGCGGCTTACGGCCACAGTGAGAAGCGTGAGTATGCTTTTCTGATCACGCACAGCATGCTGCACCTGATGGGATACGATCATATGCAGCCGGAGGAGGCGGCTGTGATGGAGGAGCGCCAACGCGCGATATTGAACACGCTGAAAATAACGAGATAAAGAAACGGAGTACAGATATGAAAAAATTACTGGCTATTCTGGCGGTGGGAGCGCTTGGCGTATCGCTGCTTGCCGGATGCGGAAAACAGGAGGAGACGACAGAGGAATCCAGTGTCGAGCTCAGCTTTGTCGAGACGGAGGATCTCGTGGAAGAGGAGGATACGATGGAGGGCATGTCGAGAAGCGACCTGACCGGAGAGTGGATCGATGAGGAACTCGCCGCGCAGCGCCCGGTGGCCGCGATGATCGGCAATCTCAAGGTCGCGACCCCGCAGTACGGCATCGGCTCTGCGGATATCATCTACGAGGCGCCGGTGGAAGGTTCTCTGACCCGGCTGATGGCGATCTGGCAGGATTATGAGAATGTGGAAAAGATCATGTCCCTTCGGAGCTGCCGCCTGTACTATATCGATTATGCACTGGAGTTTGACGCGATCTATATCCATTACGGACAGTCCTATCTGGCGGAGGATATGCTGAGCCAGTCTTATGTAAACAATTTAAGCGGTCTGGACGGAAGCATCTCTTCCATGTTCTTCCACGATTCCGAGAAGAGCGCTCCGGATAATGCCTACACCACCGGCGAGGCGATCGCGGAGGGAATCAGCGCAAAGGGCTACGACACGCAGCACAGCGAGGAGTACGAGGGTCATTATCAGTTCAATACGGACGACGAGACGGAGATCACACTGGATGACGGGGTGGACGCGGTTGTGGTAAAACCGGGTTATTTTGTCAATAAACCATGGTTTGTATATGACGAGGAGACCGGGCTGTACGCGCGGTATCAGTACGGCGAGGAGCAGATCGATGCCCTCACGGATGAACAGCTGACATTCAAAAATATCCTTTTCCAGGTTTGCGAGTGGTCCGTGGCGGACACATCGGCCAACTATCTGGATGTGGAGACCGTGGGTTCCGGAACCGGATATTATGTGACCAACGGCAAAGCCATTCCTGTCACATGGGAGAAGGAGACACAGGCCGGCGCGACAAAATATTATGACGCGGACGGCAATGAGATCACCCTGAATCAGGGAAAGACCTGGGTGTGCATCATTCAGGATACATACGAGGAAAATGTTACATTCTACGCGAGCGAAGAAGAGTATAACGCCGCACAGTAAGTTTTGAGGTAGTTTATGAGCGACAGGAAAAACGATGCATCGTTTCTGGTACAGGGTTCCGTGCTGGCAGTGGCCTCCATTGTCAGCCGGATCATCGGTCTGCTTTACCGCATTCCGATGACCAATATTATCGGAGAGTATGGGAACGATTACTACAGCTGTGCATACGAGATCTACAGTATGGCGCTTCTGATTTCGTCCTACAGTCTTCCGATGGCTGTATCAAAAATGGTATCCACGCGGATGGCAAACCATCAGAGAGAGAATGCCTACCGGGTTTTCCGAGGCGCTCTTCTGATTGCTCTGGTTACGGGGACGGCCGGATGCATGATTATCTTTTTCGGTGCGGAGTTTCTGACACGGATTTTTCAGACACCGCTGAGTTTTTATGCGCTCCGTGTGCTGGCGCCGACACTGATTGTTGTCGCAGTCCTCGGAGTACTCCGCGGGTTCTTTCAGGGACTGGGGACGATGATCCCGAGTGCGATTTCCCAGATCTTAGAGCAGATTGTCAATGCCGTTGTCAGCGTGGGAGCCGCCTATGTCCTCTTCGGATACGGCGCACGGATCGCCGCGGTTCTCGGCGGGGACCAGCACTATGCGGAGGCCTACGGCGCCGCGGGCGGGACACTGGGCACCGGCATGGGCGCATTGGTTGGTCTGCTTTTCTGCATCCTTGTCTTTATGGGATACCGGAAGACACTGAAAAAGGGGATTCGCCGTGAGCAGCGGCTGGGCACCGGGAAAACGGAATCGTACCGCACGATCATGAGAGTCCTGATTTTTACGATCGTCCCGATCCTGCTGAGCACGACCCTCTATAATCTGGTCTCCATCGTAGATCAGGGCCTGTTTAAAAATCTGGCCATTGCGCAGGGAAACAGCAGCGATGATGTCTCTCTCTGGTGGGGTGTGTATTCGGGATATTACCGCGTTCTTGTCAATGTCCCGATCTCCATTTCCACGGCGCTGGCGACGAGCAGCGTACCGGCGCTGGCAGCGGCTTTTGCGAAAAAAGACAGGGCACAGGTTCGTCGGAAAATCGATTTGTCCATGCGTTTTATCATGGTGGTCGCTTTCCCCTGTACGGTCGGGCTGATTATACTGGCGCATCCGATCATGCAGCTTTTGTTCCACACGACGACGGATCTGGCAGGGAATCTGATGATGGCCGGGGCGGTCAGCATCCTGTTTTACTCGATTTCCACACTGTCAAACGCGGTGCTTCAGGGAATTGACCGGATGCGGGTTCCCATCCGCAACGCGATCATTGCGCTGGCGGTCAACGCGGTGTCGCTTCCGGTTTCACTGTATGTTTTCCACCTGAATATCTATTCCATGATTGCGGCAAACATTGTGTTCTCCTTTGTCATGTGTATCCTGAACGGGAGATCGGTCCGGAAGTATTCCGGTTTTACGCCGAATATCGGAAAGACATTTGTCAAACCGGCGATTGCGGCGGTGCTCATGGGCGTGGTGGTCTATGCGGTTTATTTTGTCTTGTACCGGGTGATCGGCAGCAATGCCGTCGCTACCGTTGCGGCGATTCTGGCGGGTGTTATCAGCTACGCGGTCATTCTCCTGCTGATCAAGGGGTTGACGGAGGAGGAACTGCGAAGCTTCCCGAAGGGAGACACGCTGATCCGGATTGCGAAAAAGTTTCATCTTTTATAATTGTATAAAATGACAGGAAATGTGAATAATACCGAAAAAGGAGTTTTTTATGAGACAGGTTCGGATTATTCGCATTTCTTTTCTGATTTGTGCGGCGCTGACGGTCATCGCATTCTGGTCGGGCTTCTATTACGGCAGCAGCGGAACGGACGAGGTGCAGCTTGTCACGGAAAATACCACTGATATTTACAAAGAAAGCGGGACGGAAGCGGGCGGGGATGCGGTGACGGAGACGGATACGGATACCGTGGAGAACATGACGGAGGTATCTCCCGAAACCTATTATCTGCGAAAAAACGGGAGTTATCTGTCTGTGTATCAGGGCGGCTCCGCGGATGTATACTTTGATACCGGGATCCGGGTCAGTGATCTTCCCTACGCCTTGCAGGAGGCGGTCGGAGAGGGCATCGCCTTTGAGGACCTCGGGGAGTTGTACGGGTTTTTGGAGAACTATTCCAGCTAAGCTATTTTAAATCATCGGATTCTGCGCTATACTCATCGGAAAGGGCAGAACGGAGGATACGGTTTTGAACCAGAGCGGGAACGGGATGAATGCCTGCCGGGCGGATATCGCGGTGATCGGGGCGGGGGCGTCCGGCCTGACGGCTGCCGTCGCGGCGGCGCGGGGCGGCGCATCGGTGGTGCTTTTGGAGCGAACTCCGGTCTCGGGGAAAAAGATCCTTTCCACGGGAAACGGGAGATGCAATTTCACCAATGAGCTGCAACGCCCGGACTGTTACCGAAGTGATGACGCCGATCGGATTACGGCGGCTCTGGCGCGTTTTTCATGGCGGGACAGCGTGAATTTCTTTGCGGAGCTGGGGGTTCCGACAACGGTCCGGGACGGCTATTGTTATCCCCGCAGCGGACAGGCTTCCGCCATCCGCGACGCGCTGCTTGGAGAGCTGCGGCGGCTTGCGGTTCACACGGTTTTCCGGGCGGACATTCAGAGCATCCGCCGGGAGGATGTGGGCTTTTGCATCCTGACGGGAGCCGGTGAGGTTACGGCCCGCCGGTGTATTCTGGCAACGGGCGGGATGGCGGCGCCGAAGACGGGAAGCAACGGGAGCGGATATGCGCTCGCCCGCGGACTCGGGCACACGGTGAATCGGCCGCTTCCGGCGCTGGTTCCGTTGGTTTCATCCGAGGAGTGGCTGTCTGTGACGGCGGGTGTGCGCTGTGCGGGACGCGTGTCGCTGTCAGTCGATGGCGAGACAGAGGCGGAGGACACCGGTGAGATTCAGTTTACGGAGTACGGTGTCTCCGGGATTCCCGTGTTTCAGGTGAGCCGTTTTGCGTCCGCTGCGCTGGCGGATGAGCGGCGCGTGGAGGTGCGGATTGATTTCCTGCCGGAGCTTTCCGCGGAGGATGTCCGCGGGATGTTATCCAAACAGGTGTCGGACTGCGGCAGTGTGAAAAACTGGCAGCAGATCCTCGGCGGACTCTGCCATAAAAAGATTGCACAGATGATTGCACAGAGACTGCGGCTTTCGGATGATCCGGTTGGCCGGCTGCCCGAATATGCGGTGCGGAAACAGTCCGAAAAGATTCTGCACCTTTTAAAGAATACTGCGCTTTGCATCACCGGTACCCGGTCGTTTGACCAGGCTCAGACCACCTGCGGCGGCGTGCCGCTTTCCCAGATCGGGGAGGATATGCAGTCGAAGATCACACCCGGTCTGTATTTTGCCGGAGAAATCCTGAATGTGGACGGGATCTGCGGCGGTTACAACCTGCAGTGGGCGTGGACCAGCGGGTATCTGGCCGGGACATGTGCGGCGGCCGCTCTTCGGGAAGCGTGAAACGGATCCGGGAGCGGTTGAAAATACAGTTTTACCAGAGTGAGAGAATACATATATGTCGAAGAGAATCCGGGTCGCCCAGGTGGCGGTCCCGTTGCAGCATGATACCGGGCAGGTGATAAAAAAGGCGTGCCGGACTGCGGGAATACCGACGGGAGATCTCGAGGGAACCGAGATCATCAGGAAGTCCGTGGATGCCCGCCGCAGGGATGCCCTGCGATATACCTATACCGTCGACCTGCTTGTGGCGGATCATATAAAATACAGAAAAAACGACCGAAATGTCCGGGAAGTGACGATTGAAAAATATCATCCCGCGCAGACCGGTCAGGCGATACCGGATCATCCGGTCGCAGTCATCGGAACCGGGCCGGCCGGTCTTTTTTGCGCGTATCTTCTCGCAAAATACGGGTATAAACCGCTGATTTTTGAGCGGGGAAAGCCGGTGGAGGAGCGGCAGGCGGATGTGGAGGCATTCTGGGCAGGCGGCGCGCTCGACCCGGAGTCCAATGTCCAGTTCGGCGAGGGCGGTGCGGGAACCTTTTCCGACGGGAAGTTAAACACCATGGTCAAGGATAAATCCGGGCGGAACCGCTTTGTCCTCGAGACCTTTGCCGTGTTCGGCGCACCGGCAGATATTCTGTACGAGAGCCGGCCGCATATCGGCACGGACATCCTGCGCGCGGTTGTCTCCAATATGAGAAAAGAGATTCTCCGCATGGGAGGACGTTATTTCTTCTCCTCCGCAGTGACGGATTTTGAGGTTCGGGATCATCAGCTGACGGCGCTGATTGTCAACGGCAGCACGCGTGTTCCGGTCTCGGCGGCGGTTCTTGCCGTTGGCCACAGTGCCCGTGATACGTTTGCTGTTTTGAAGAAGCGTCAGGCGGATCTGTGTCCGAAGCCGTTTGCGGTGGGCATGCGGGTGGAACACCCGCAGGAAATGATTGATGCAAGTCAGTACGGGGAGGGGGCGGACCGGTCGCTTCTTCCTCCGGCAGCCTACAAGCTGACATGGCACGCTTCGAACGGAAGGAGCGTGTACACGTTCTGTATGTGCCCCGGCGGGTATGTGGTCAACGCCTCCTCACAGGAGGGCGGCACGGCGGTCAACGGGATGAGCTATCGTGCGCGGGACGCGAAAAACGCGAACAGCGCCGTTATCGTCTCCGTGACGCCGGAGGATTTTCCGGATCCGGACGATCCCTTGTCCGGCGTGGCTTTTCAGAGGACGCTGGAGGAGCGGGCGTGGAGAGCCGGAGGCGGCTGCATTCCGCAGCAGTGCTTCGGGGATTTTGAACAGGGCATTTCAAAAGAAAATGTGGAAAGACAGTTTGCCTCCTGCACAAAAGGAGCGGCAAGGGAGGCCGATCTGACGGGGATTTTCCCGGCTTCCGTCCGGGATGCCTTCGTGGAGGGAATGCATGCCTTCGGGAAGAAAATCGCCGGGTTTGACCGGCCGGACGCGGTTTTGTCCGCGGTGGAGAGCCGCACCTCCTCCCCGGTGCGCATCGTCCGGGACGAGACCTTTCAGAGTAACATCCGGGGTCTGTATCCCTGCGGGGAGGGCGCCGGATATGCGGGCGGGATCACCTCCGCCGCCATGGACGGGCTGAAGTGCGCGGAGGCTGTCATGGCCTGCTATAAAGCGAAAGAGGAAGAGATTCATGAGTAAGGTAGACAAAGAACAGGTTACGCCGATGATGCGGCAGTATCTGGAGACCAAGGAGGCGTATCCGGACTGCATCCTCTTTTACCGCCTCGGCGATTTTTACGAGATGTTTTTTGACGACGCGGCGATCGCGTCCAGGGAGCTTGAATTAACCCTGACCGGCAAAAGCTGCGGCCTTCCGGAGCGCGCGCCCATGTGTGGCGTTCCGTTCCATGCGGTGGACAGTTACCTGACCCGCATGGTCTCGAAGGGATACAAGGTGGCGGTCTGCGAGCAGGTGGAGGATCCGAAGGATGCCAAAGGCCTCGTAAAGCGGGAGGTTGTCCGGATCGTGACGCCCGGAACGAACCTCGATACCGCCTCGCTGGATGAGGGAAAAAACAATTTTATCATGAGCGTTGTCTATACGGACGGGCGCTACGGGGTCGCCACGGCGGATGTGACGACCGGTGATTTTTTTGTGACGGAGCTGGATGCGGAGCGGAAGCTGGTCGATGAGCTCAGCAAATTTATGCCGTCGGAGATCATCTGCAATGAAGCGTTTCTGATGAGCGGCCTTGATTTTGAGGATTTGAAGAACCGCCTCTCCGTTGCCGTCTACGCGTTAGATGCCGGATATTTTGACGATGAGCGGACCAAGCAGGCGCTGACCGGACATTTTCAGGCGGCGGATGCGGGGGAGCTCGGTCTGGGAGGCTATGACTGCGGCGTGATCGCGGCCGGTTCCCTTCTGATTTATCTGCAGGAGATGCAGAAGACATCGCTCTCGCACATGACGAAGATCGAACCATACTCCATCGGAAAATATATGATTCTTGACAGCTGCGCGAGGAGAAATCTGGAGCTGACGGAAACGCTCCGGGAGAAGCAAAAGCGCGGTTCCCTTCTGTGGGTGCTGGACCGGACCCGGACTGCGATGGGCGCCCGGATGATGCGAAGCTATATCGAGCAGCCGCTGCTGGACAAGGCCGGGATCGAGGCCCGGCTTGATGCGGTCTCGGAGCTGTGCACCCAGATGATCAACCGGGAGGAGCTGCGGGAATATTTAAATCCCGTCTATGATCTGGAACGCCTGATCAGCCGGGTTGTCTATCACACGGCGAACCCGCGGGATCTGATCGCCCTGAAATCCTCGCTGGAGATGATTCCGCCGATTAAAACGCTGATGAATGATTTTTCCTCCGGGCTTCTGGCTTCCCTGAACGGGGAAACGGATCCGCTCGACGATGTCTGCGGGCTGATTACGGCTGCCATCACGGACGACCCGCCGATCTCGGTGCGGGACGGCGGAATGATCCGGGACGGATATTCCCCGGAGGTCGACCGTCTCCGCAGCGCTAAGACGGAGGGAAAAAGCTGGCTGGCAAAGATTGAGGAGGAGGAGCGGGAGAAGACCGGCATCCGCACGCTGCGGATCCGCTACAACAAGGTGTTCGGCTACTATCTGGAGGTGACCAACTCCTACAAAGATCTTGTCCCCGATTACTATACGAGAAAACAGACGCTGACGAACGCGGAGCGCTATATCACGCCGGAGCTGAAGGAGCTGGAGGAGACGATTCTCGGCGCGGAGGATAAGCTGACGGCGCTGGAATATGACCTTTTCTGTCAGGTGCGTGAGGAGATCGAAAAGCAGGTGGAGCGGATCCAGACCACGGCCAGGGCGCTCGCGGGCATCGATGCGCTGGCCTCTCTGGCTGTCGTGGCGCAGCAGAACGGGTACACGCGCCCGAAGATCAACGAGAAAGGTGTGCTGAAGATCAAAAACGGCCGCCATCCCGTGGTGGAGCGGATGATGGACAACGATATGTTTGTTGCCAACGACACTTATCTGGACAACAAGGATAACCGCATCTCCATCATCACCGGCCCCCATATGGCGGGCAAATCCACCTACATGCGGCAGACGGCGCTGATCGTTCTCATGGCGCAGATCGGTTCTTTTGTCCCGGCGGAGTCCGCGAATATCGGGATTGTGGACCGGATTTTTACCCGCGTGGGGGCATCCGACGACCTCGCCTCCGGCCAGAGCACCTTTATGGTGGAGATGAACGAGGTGGCCAATATTCTGAAAAACGCCACCGGGAGCAGCCTGTTGATTCTGGATGAGATCGGCAGGGGAACCAGCACCATTGACGGACTTGCCATCGCGTGGGCGGTTGTGGAGCACATCAGCAACCCGAAGGTTCTGGGCGCCAAGACGCTCTTTGCCACGCATTACCACGAGCTGACAGAGCTGGAGGGGAAGCTTTCCAATGTACATAATTACTGTATCGCCGTGAAGGAAAAGGGCGACGATATTGTCTTCCTGCGCCGGATTATCCCCGGCGGCGCGGATAAAAGCTACGGGATTCAGGTGGCAAAGCTGGCCGGGATACCGGCGGTCGTCATCGACCGGGCAAAGGCCATCTGCGAGGAGCTTGAGCAGGCGAATGTCAACAATATCGCGAGAAATCTGGATGTGGGCGCGCTGACGGATGTGCGGACACGGCGGAAGCCGGACGATGTGGACATGGCGCAGATTTCGCTCTTTGATACGGTGAAGGACGACGACATCATCCGTGAGCTTTCGGAGATCGACCTGACGCATATGACGCCGTTTGACGCCATGAACAAATTATATGAGCTGCAAAATAAAATTCGGAACCGGTGGTAGAGGAGCAAAAAATGCCAAAGATAGAATTGCTGGATGAACAGACAATCGATCAGATCGCTGCGGGGGAGGTGGTGGAGCGCCCGTCCTCCGTGGTGAAGGAGCTGGTGGAGAACGCCATCGACGCGAAAGCCACCGCAGTCACGGTGGAGATCCGGGACGGCGGAACGACGCTGATCCGCATTACGGACAACGGCTGCGGGATCGAGGCGGAGCAGATACCGGTCGCATTTTACCGCCATTCCACCAGCAAAATCCGCAGAGTGGAGGACCTGGCGACGATCTCCTCGCTCGGCTTCCGCGGCGAGGCGCTCTCCAGCATTGCCTCCGTGTCGGAGGTGGAGCTGATCACAAAAACCATGGGCAGCCTGACGGGCAGCCGTTATCAGATTGAGGGCGGAAAGGAAATCTCTCTGGAGGAGGTCGGCGCGCCGGAAGGCACGACATTTCTCGTGAAGAATCTGTTTTACAACACTCCGGCGCGGAGGAAATTTCTGAAATCTCCGCAGACGGAGGCGGGATACATCAGTGATATGATGGAAAAAATCGCCCTGTCCCACCCGGATATTTCGTTTAAGTTTATCAATAACGGACAGATCCGCCTGCACACATCCGGGAATTCACAGGTAAAGGATATCATTTACCATATTTACGGGCGGGATATCGCTGCGAATCTGCTGGAGGTTGAGGGCGAGTTCGACGGGTTTTCGGTTTCCGGCTTTATCGGGAAGCCGGTGATCTCCCGCGGGAACCGCAATTTTGAAAGCTATTTTATCAACGGGAGATACATCCGCAGCAGCCTGATCGCAAAGGCGATCGAGGACGGCTACCGCGGGTTTATGATGCAGCATAAATACCCCTTCACCGTCCTCGCCGTCAGCCTGAACGGGAAATTGGTGGATGTCAACGTCCACCCGAACAAGATGGAACTGCGCTTTTCCAACGGGGAGGAGCTCTATCGCGGACTGGTCTACCTGATTCAGAATGCGCTGCGGCAGCGGGAGCTCATCACCGATGTGACGCCGGATGGGGAGAAGAAGGAGGCGGCAAAGCCCGCCTATGAGAAAAAAGCGATACCGGAGCCCTTCGAGAAGGAGCGCATCAGCCGCATGAAGGAAGAAACAGCGGCTGCCGGACAGCGGAAGGTCGCTGCGCTGCGGGAGCCGATCCGCTACGGGGCAGCACAGGAGAAAGCATCCGGCGGGGCAGAAGCGGTGCGGGAGACCGGAAACAGAACTGCCGATGTGCCGAAAACACAGAGGCCGCCGGATATACCGAAGCCGGAGATCAAGGAGAGAAAACAGCCTTTGGCGGAACAGCCGGGACAGCAGACGCTGGCCGACTATACCGCGCCGGAGACCCGCCTGCTCTCGGAGGAGGCGAGGCCGGAGCACCGCATCATCGGACAGCTCTTCGACACCTACTGGCTGGTCGAGTACGAAGACCGGTTCTACATGATCGACCAGCATGCCGCGCATGAGAAGATTCTCTTTGAGCGGACGATGAAACAGTACAGGGAGAAGGAATTTACCTCCCAGATGATCAGCCCGCCGATCGTTCTGTCCCTGACGATGCAGGAGGAGACGCTCCTGAAGAAGTATCAGGCGGAGCTGGAAAAGCTGGGATTTTCCATTGATTCCTTCGGCGGAAAGGAATACGCGGTCAGCGCCGTGCCCGCCAATCTCTACGGATTGAACGCACAGGAGCTGCTGGTGGAGCTGATCGACAGTCTGGGCACGGTCTCGGAGAAGGATACGCCGGATCTGGTTGCGGAGAAGATCGCCTCCATGTCCTGCAGGGCTGCCGTGAAGGGAAATAACCGGCTCTCGCGGGTGGAGGCTGAGCAGCTGATCGCAGATCTTCTGAAGCTCGAAAACCCGTATTTTTGCCCGCACGGCCGGCCGGTCATCATTTCTATGACAAAATATGAGATCGAGAAGAAATTCAAGCGTATTGTCTGACAGAGTGAGGGTGTGAGAGATGGAAAAGCAGGAGAAAAAGCCGCTGGTCATTCTGACCGGACCGACTGCCGTCGGGAAGACCGACCTGTCGATCGCACTCGCGAAAGCGATCGGCGGGGCTGTCATCTCCGCGGATTCCATGCAGGTGTACCGCGGCATGGATATCGGTTCCGCCAAGATCACGGCGGCGGAGATGGGCGGGGTTCCCCATTATCTGATCGATGTTTTGGATCCGGATGAGGAGTTTCATGTCGTGCGCTTTCAGGAGATGGCGCGGCAGGCGCTGGCGCAGATTTATGCCGCGGGGCAGATTCCGATCGTCGTGGGCGGAACCGGGTTCTATATTCAGGCGCTGCTCTATGATATTGATTTTACGGAGCAGGACGGCGACCCGGCGTTTCGGGAGGAGCTGGAGTGTATTGCAGATCAGGAGGGCGCCCATGCTCTCCACGAGAGGCTTCGCCGGGTGGATCCGGCGTCGGCGGAGGCAATTCATGAGAATAATGTGAAGCGGGTAATCCGCGCGCTGGAATTCTACGAGAAATCCGGAGAGCCGATCTCCGCGCATAACGAGAGGGAGCGGAAGAAGGAGTCGCCCTATAATTTCTGCTATTTCGTCTTAAACGACGGCCGCGGGAAGGTCTATGAACGGATCGACCGCCGGGTCGACCGGATGCTGGCGGACGGGCTGATCGATGAGGTCAAAGCCCTCTGCGCGAAAGGGTATCACCGGGGGATGGTTTCCATGCAGGGACTCGGGTACAAGGAGATCATGGCATGGCTGGACGGAGAAATCCCGTATGAGGAGGCGGTCCGTGTCCTGAAGCGGGATACGCGCCATTTTGCGAAACGGCAGCTCACGTGGTTCCGGCGGGAGAAGGATGTGATCTGGATTGAGAAATCCGATTTTGCGGGGGAAAAGGAGATTCTCGATGAGATTCTGGGGAAGCTGAGAGAATCGGGAATCGTGTAAATTTTTTCGGAGGAGAGAAGATTGCCATGACAGAGGAAACGATAAAAAACCAGTACCGCAGGATGGGAATTTCCCCCGCGGTCTATGATTTCGCGAGCCAGATCGAGAATTCGCTGCAGGAGCGCTTTGAAAAGATCGACCGGACAGCGGAGTACAACCAGTTAAAGGTCATCCGGGCCATGCAGGACTGCCGTGTCAGTGCGGAGTGCTTTCACGCCTCCTCCGGCTACGGATACGACGATCACGGGCGGGATACGCTGGAGGCGGTTTACGCCGCCTGCTTCGGCGGGGAGGCGGCGCTGGTCCGTCCGCAGATCACCTGCGGCACGCACGCGCTGGCGCTGGCGCTGATGTCCAATCTGAGACCGGGCGATGAGCTGCTCTCCCCGGTGGGAAAGCCCTACGACACGCTGGAGGAGGTCATCGGAATCCGCCCGTCCAGAGGATCACTGGCGGAATACGGGATCGTTTACCGGCAGGTGGATCTCATCAACAACCGCGACTTTGATTATGAGGGCATCCGGAACGCCATCAACGACCGCACCCGGATCGTGACGATCCAGCGCTCCAAGGGTTATCAGACCCGCCCGTCCTTTTCCGTCGAACAGATCGGGGAGCTGATTGCTTTTGTGAAATCGGTAAAACCGGATGTGATCTGCATGGTTGACAACTGCTACGGAGAGTTTGTGGAGGAGCGGGAGCCGCTGGATGCGGGAGCGGATATGATGGTGGGTTCCCTGATCAAAAATCCGGGCGGCGGACTGGCCCCCATCGGCGGGTACATCGTCGGGAAAAAGGAATGTGTGGAAAATGCGGCATGCCGTCTGACCGCGCCGGGACTCGGAAAGGAAGTGGGGGCGTCCCTCGGCGTGACCCGTTCCTTCTATCAGGGACTTTTTCAGGCACCCCTGGTGGTGAGCGGCGCTTTAAAGGGCGCGGTTTTTGCCGCAAATATTTATGAGAAGCTCGGGTTTCCGGTGATTCCGGGAGGAGCGGAGGAGCGCCACGATATCATTCAGGCTGTGACGCTGGGATCGGCGGAGGGCGTCATCGCTTTCTGTCAGGGCATCCAGGCCGCGGCGCCGGTGGACTCGTTTGCCATGCCGGAGCCGTGGGATATGCCGGGGTATGACAGTCAGGTGATCATGGCGGCAGGGGCGTTCGTTCAGGGATCCTCCATTGAGCTCAGCGCCGACGCGCCGATCCGTCCGCCCTATGCGGTCTATTTCCAGGGCGGCCTGACCTGGCACCATGCGAAGCTCGGCATCCTGATGTCGGTGCAGAAGCTGGCGGAGGCGGGATTGATAAACATTTAAAGAAAAGTTCACTTTTTTACCGGTGTACATAAAAAATGTTTTATGGTATGATGTATCATGTCCGCATCAGGAGAGAGTAGACAGGACATCCTATGAACAAAACATTGACGATGAAGGAACTTCCGGATCCGGAACGGCCCTATGAAAAGTGTCTGAGCCGCGGGGCAGCCGCCCTGTCGGACGCGGAGCTGATTAGTGTGGTCATCCGCACCGGTTCGGCCGGAGAGCGGTGTACCGATCTGGCCGCGCGCGTTTTAAACGCCGGACCGGACGGCATCTTAAACCTGATCCATCTCTCCGCGAAGGAGCTGACACAGATTCGCGGCATCGGCCCGGTCAAGGCGGTTCAGCTCAAATGCGTGGGCGAGCTTTCCCAGCTGATTGCGGCGGCATCCCGGCATGTAAGTCCGGTCTTGTCCGAACCGGAGGAGATCGCGGCCTACTATATGGAGCGCATGCGGCATGAGGCGAAGGAAGTGCTGGTTCTGGCCATGTTTGACCGCAAAAATATGTTTCTCGGTGATGAGGTGATCTCGGTGGGCACATCCAACGCGTCGCTGATTTCTCCGGGAGAGATTTTCCGGACGGCACTGCGCAGCCGGGCAGAGTTTCTCATTCTGCTGCACAACCATCCGAGCGGGGATCCGGAGCCCAGCAGGGAGGACATCGATGTCACCTCGCGGCTTGGCCAATGCGGGCAGCTCCTGGGGATTCCACTCATGGATCACATTATCATCGGAGATAACTGCTTT
>JAJPYF010000129.1:18963-31605 GCA_021205085.1 Clostridiales bacterium
CAAACGTATACGGCGTTGATCTCGGAACATGCAATCTGAAGATTTACAGCAAACATTCCAACAAAATCATCAAGGAGAAAAACACCATCTCCATCATCAATAAGAATCAGCTTTACGCCTACGGTGACAATGCCTACGCCATGTACGAGAAGGCGCCGGACACGATACAGGTGTCCTTCCCCGTTGTAGGCGGCGTGATCGCGGACTACAACAATGTCCAGACCATGATTCAGGAGCTTCTTGAGAAGACGGCGAAGGGACATGTCCGGGGGTCGGAGTTCATTGTCGCGGTTCCGACGGATATCACGGAGGTGGAGAAAAAGGCTTTTTTTGACCTGTTCTACAAGAGTAAGATGAAACCGCGCTCTGTCCTGCTCTGCGACAAGCCGATCGCGGACGCCGTGGGGCTGGATCTGGATGTCAATGAGCCGACCGGAATCATGGTGGTCGATATGGGGGCGGATACGACGGAGATTTCCGTGATTTCTCTCGGAGGGCTGGTCATCAGCGACCTTCTTCATTTCGGCGGGAACCGTCTGGACGAGTTCATCATCTCCTATATCAAAAAGACATTTAATCTGGTGATCGGACAGAAGACGGCGATGCAGCTGAAGGAAGAGATCGGCAGCGCCCTGCCCGGGAGGGAGGATGCGCTCACGGTGGTCGGTCTGGATGTTGTCAGCGGCCTTCCCATCGAGATGCAGATCGACGCGTCAATCGTGTATGAGGCGATGAAGGACAGCCTGGCGTCCATCTGCAATTCGATCAAGATGAATTCTGGAGAAGACTCCGCCTGAGCTCTCCCGCGATATCATCCACTCCGGTATTTATCTGACCGGAGGCGGTTCAAAGGTTGCCGATATGGATAAACTGTTTACGGAGATCACCAATATCTCCGTCAATACCTGCGAGGATCCGGATGAGACTGTGGTTCGGGGATTGAGCCTTGTCGTGACCAGCGAGAAATTCAAACACCTCGCCTACAGCATGAGAACCAGAATTTTCAGATAACGAGGCAGTTTTTCTATGAATCGTAAAAAGAAAAAAAATTTCCCTGCAAAATATATTTTGCTGATCATGTCGATTTTCTGTCTTGTGATCATCGGATGCAGTGTGAAGCTTTCTTTTTCCAGCGCGGCGGCGAACACCGCCGTCGGCTATGTGATCGTGCCGATGCAGAAAGGCATCAACTATGTCGGAGGTCTGTTAAAGGATGCGCAGGATCTCTTTGTATCCAAGCAGGCGCTCGAGGAGGAGAACGAGGCGCTGCAGGAGACGATCGCAGGTCTTCAGGAGGAGCTGAATCAGGTGCAGATCGACCAGGAGGAGCTGGCACAGCTTCAGGAGCTCTACGATATGGATCAGACCTATTCCTCTTACGACAAGGTGGCAGCCAGTGTGATCGGAAAGGACAGCGGCAACTGGTTTTCTACCTTCCTCATTGATAAGGGAACGAATGACGGAGTCGGAGAGGGGATGAATGTCATCGCGGACGGCGGTCTGGTGGGCATTGTCACGGAGGTCGGACCGACCTACGCGACGGTCCGTGCGATCATCGACGACACCAGCAATGTCAGCTGTAAGGATCTCGTCAGCGGGGATGCGATGATCGTGAGCGGCGACCTCCAGTCCATGAATGACAGCGGGCTGATCACATTCTCCAATTTAAACGATACGGATGATGCGGCCGGAGTAGGAGATCAGGTTGTCACCTCCAGCATCAGCGACCTCTACCTTCCGAACATTCCGGTCGGCTACATCACAGAGGTGACGCTGGATTCCAACAAGCTGACAAAGTCCGGCACGATTGCAACCGTTGTGGACTTTCAGCACCTGGAGAAGGTTTTTGTCATACTGGAGACCAAAGAATCCATAACTGAAAATGAGGGGGAGTAGGCTATGAGGAGAAAACTGGTGATTGCGGCCATTATCATTGTCTGCTTCCTTTTACAATGTACGGTGTTTCAGACTCTGGCGATCGCTTCCATCTCGCCCAATCTGCTGATCGTGGTGACCGCGGCGTTCGGATTTATGAGGGGGAAGAAGGAGGGGCTGTTTGTCGGGTTTTTCTGCGGCGTCCTGATTGATATTCTGTTTGGCAGTGTCCTCGGCTTTTATGCCCTGGTCTATATGTTTATCGGATACGCGAACGGATTTTTCCGGAAGAATTTTTTCCCGGACGGGATCTGGCTCCCCGTCCTGCTGATCGCGGTCAGCGATTTTTGCTGCAACCTGTTTGTTTATTTCATTCTTTTCTGGTTCCGCGGCAGATTTGATTTCGGCTATTATCTGGGACACACGATCCTGCCGGAGCTCGTTTATACGATGCTGATTGCGATCGTTTTGTATTTTATCCTGCTGAAGATTAACCAGAAGCTGGAAGAGATTGAAAAGAGGAGTGAGACGAAGTTTGGCTGACTTTATCAAAGAATGGTTTGTGAAAATTGTAAAATCCAGACTGTTTGTGTTCTGGGTCGTCATGGTCGTCATCTGCGTTGTGGTGGTGCAGCATCTGTTCCAACTTCAGATCATCAACGGTGAGGATTATCTGAATAATTACACCATGAGCATCGAAAAGGAGATCACGACGGACGGCACCCGGGGAAATATCTATGACCGGAACGGTGTTCTGCTCGCCCACAACGAGCTTTCCTATACCATCACACTGGAGGACAGCGGAACCTATGAGGCCTCCGGCGACATGACGGCGACGGATGTCAAAAATGAGACATTGAATGAGGAAATCAATACGCTGATCGATATGATCGAGGCCAACGGCGATTCGATTGTCAATGACCTGGATCTCTACATGGATGAGAACGGTGTTCTGTCCTTTCTTTCGGATGGGACGAGCCTTCAGGCGTTTCGGCGGGATGTTTACGGGCATTCCTCCATTGATGAGCTGGTCGTGAACGCGAAGCTCGGCTATGATGAGGCCAAGGCGACTACGGAGCAGGTTTACGAGTACCTTCTCGATCAGTACGGAGTGGACACGGACAAATACAGCCGGTACCGCGCGTACCAGATCATCGTGGTGCGATATGCGCTGGCGCAGAATTCCTACCAGAGATACATTGCCACCGATATCGCGCAGGATGTCTCCGATGAGACGGTCGCCATGATCGAGGAGCATCTGGATGAGCTGGAGGGCGTGGAGGTCAGCGAGGACACGAAGCGCGTCTATGACTATCCGGAGTATTTTTCGCATATCATCGGTTATACCGGGAAAATTTCCACGGACGAGTATACGGAGCTTTCTGCGTCGGACGATTCCTACACGCTGAACGACACAGTGGGCAAATCCGGCATCGAGCAGGTGATGGAGCTGCAACTGCAGGGAACGAAGGGGACCGAGACGGTTTATGTCAACAATGTCGGAAAGATTCTGGAGGTCAAGGATTCCACGGAAGCCTCCGCGGGCAACGATGTCTATCTCTCCATTGACGCCGAGCTGCAGATCGCGGTGTATGACCTTCTGGAACAGGAGCTTGCAGGCATTCTCTACTCGAAGATCATCAACGCGAAGGAGGATGACAGCTCGGAGTTGTATATTCCGATCTACGATGTATACAGTGCCCTGATCGAAAACAGTGTGATCGATATTGCCGCGATGGCGGAGGCGGATTCCGGTACGGTACAGTATAGCGTGTACCAGACGTTTTCCGCTCACTGTCAGACGGTGTATCAGGAGGTGACCGAGGCTCTCTGGAGCGACACCGCCTATGAGAATCAGTCGGAGGAGATGCAGGAATATCTGACCTATGTGATCACATGGATGCAGGATACCGGCCTTTTTGACACGACGGATGTGAATTCCTCGGATGAAATGTACACAGACTGGAAAAACGGCACGGTTTCCGCGAAGGACTATCTTATGTATGCCGTTGAGGCTTCCTGGATTCAGGTGAGCGCGCTGGATCTGGATGAGAAGTACGCGGACACGGATGAGATTTATGAAACTCTGATCAGCTACGCAATGGAGAAGATTCAGTCAATCACGGCCTTTGAACAGATTATCTATAAATATCTGATTTATGACGATCAGATTTCCGGCACCCAGCTGTGCCTGATTTTGTTTGAACAGGGCGTGCTGGAGAAGGATGCGGAGTCTCAGAGTGCTCTGGAAAGCGGGAGCATGTCCGCCTATACCTTCCTGAAGGAGAAGATCAATAATCTGGAGATTACGCCGGCACAGCTGGCGCTGGATCCGTGTACCGGCTCCTGTGTCATCATGGATCCGGACACGGGGGAACTGCTGGCATGTGTCACTTACCCCGGATACGATACCAACCGGCTGGCCAACTCTATGGATTCCGATTACTATAACCAGCTTCTGGCGGACGGATCACTGCCGCTCTACAACAACGCGACGCAGCAGGCCACTGCGCCCGGATCCACGTTCAAGATGGTGACGGCGTCGGCGGGACTGACGGAGGGTGTGATCACCGTGGACACGGAGATCGAGGATACGGGTATTTTTGAGCGCCTGGATTACAGCCTGAAATGCTGGATTTATCCGTCCTCCCACGGGAACGAGAATGTAATCACCGCGCTGCGAGATTCCTGCAATACCTTCTTCTGCGAGGTCGGATACCGCCTGAGTCTTGTAAATGAGGTTTACAGTGAGAGTACCGGTCTGTCTTATCTGCAGAAATATGCGGAGATGTTCGGACTGGGTACGTCGACCAACATCGAGATTTCCGAGGGCACATCCCAGATGGCCACCGAGTATCCGATCAGTGCGTCCATCGGACAGAGTAATAACAAGTACACGACTGTCCAGCTATGCCGCTATGCGGCGGCGATCGCCAACGAGGGGACGGTCTACGACCTGACGCTGCTTTCCAAAGTGACGGATTCCGAGGGGGAGACGCTGGAAACCTATTCTCCGACCGTCAGCAACGAGATCACGGAGCTCACCACCTCAACCTGGTCTGCGATCAAGGAGGGGATGGAGGAGGTGATCGCGGAGCACACGCAGTTTGATGATTTGCTTGTTACGCTCGCCGGAAAGACCGGTACCGCGCAGGAGAGCGAGGAACGTCCGAACCATGCGCTCTTTGTCGGCTATGCACCGGCGGATGACCCGGAGATCGCCATTGCGGTCCGTATCGCCTACGGATACGGATCGTCAAACACCTGCGATTTTGTGAACACGGTTATGAAATATTACTTTGGGGAGGCCTCGGAGGAGGAACTCCTGAACGGACAGGCGGCCGAGGTCAGCTCATCCTCGAACAGCTTTACCGATTAGCCCGGACGGGAGGCGTTTATGTTAAAACAATACAAGATAAAAAATTATCGCTTCCAGCTGATCGCGTATGTGGTCATCCTGAGCATCATCGGCATTCTGGCGATCGGAAGTGCAAAAGAGTCTGTTCAGGATAAGCAGATCATGGGCCTGATTGCCGGCCTGGTGATCATGGTCGTCGTCTCGCTGATCGATTACAGCCTGATTTTAAAATTCCGCCGGATCTGGTATCTGCTGACGGTCATCCTTCTGGGTCTTGTTCTGGTGCCGGGAGTGGGAAAGGAAGTCAACAGTGCAACCCGGTGGATCGAGATCGGCGGATTCCAGTTTCAACCTTCCGAACTCTGCAAGATCATGCTTATCGTATTTTTCGCGGCATTTTTTATGAGAGTCCGGGAGTAGCTGAACACATGGAAAATCATTCTTGCGGCGCGCGTCCTCATCGGGATTCCGCTGCTGTTGATCGCTAGTGAGCCGGATCTGTCTACCACGATCATTATTGTGATGGTTTTTCTCACGATGATCTATATCGCTGGCCTGAGCTACAAGATCATTCTGCCGGTCATTGCGGTAACGATACCGACCGCCGTTGTACTTCTGGTGCTGATGGTGCGCGGGCAGCTGCCCATTCTCCAGCAGTACCAGTCCACGCGTATTCTGTCCTGGCTGGATCCGGAGGCATATCCGGATTCCTCCCGCCAGCAGCAGAATTCCATTATCGCAATCGGCTCCGGCCAGCTGTGGGGGAAGGGACTGAACAACTCATCCATCACTTCCCTGAAGAATAACAATTATCTCTCGGAGCCGCAGACGGACTTTATCTTTACCATCATCGGGGAGGAGCTGGGCTTTGTGGGCTGCGTGATCGTGGTCATCCTGATCATGCTGATTGTTTTTGAGTGTATTATGATTGCAAGGAAGGCGAAGGACATGGGCGGGCGGCTGCTCTGCTGCGGCATGGCGGCGCTGATCGGGTTCCAGTCGTTTGTCAATATCGGCGTGACGACCGGACTTCTTCCGAATACGGGTATTCCGCTGCCGTTTGTCAGCTACGGGCTGACCTCGCTTGTCAGTATGTTCATCGGGATCGGGATGGTGCTGAATGTGGGGCTGCAGCCGCGGCGGTACGGGTCGGTGGAGGATCTGTAAGAGGGGATTTTATGTTTTGTGGAGGGATGTTCGCAGAAACAGCTTCAACGCGGTCACAATAAAGTGCCCGCTTTTGAAGTGTTTCCTGCTCACATCCATTTACGTTGTGAAAATGATAATAGGAGTATTTACACGATGAAAAATATAAAGCACAGAATGTATTGGTTTGTTGGCATTGCTTTTGCAATGTCTGTCCTCCTGACCGGGTGCGGCACAGACCGGCAGGATGTGGAGAGTGCCTATCAGATCTATGACACGACGGAGGCGTATCTTTCCGGAAGTGCGTCGTCCTCGGATTCGGTGCTGGAGCTTTTCGCCTCGGATCTGTGTGTCGGCGGCACGGAGAATACGGAGTCCGCAAACGTGATCGCGGAGTGTGCCGAGAGTGCGGCGGTGTTTCAGGTGGAGAGCGGGGAGATTACATATTCACAGAATATCTATGAGAAGAATTACCCGGCGAGCACCACCAAGATTCTGACGGCTTTGATTGCGCTTGAGTATGGGGATCTGGATCAGCTGCTGACGGTATCGGACGCCGCGATTGATGATCTGGACAGTTCATCCTCTGTCTGCGGACTGGAAAAGGGCGATCAGATCACGCTGCGGGAGGCGCTGTACGGTCTGATGCTTTGCAGTGGAAATGACGCGGCCAACGTGATCGCGGAGAACATTGCCGGCAGTACGGAGGCGTTTGCGGATCTGATGAACGCGAAAGCGCAGGAACTCGGCGCAACGCATTCTCATTTTGTCAATGCCCACGGCCTTCCGGACGAGGATCACTATACCACGGCCTATGATCTGTACCTGATTTTCAATGAGGCTGTCAAAAATGAGGACTTTGTCACGATCATATCCACGACCTCGCACGAAGCCTCCTATCTGGACGCGTCGGGAAATACGGTGACGCAGACATGGGCGAACACCAACGGATACCTGACCGGAACGTATGAGATGCCGGAGGGCGTGACGGTCATCGGCGGAAAGACCGGAACAACCGCGGCGGCCGGTTACTGCCTTGTCCTGTACAGCACCAATGAGGCCGATTCGCCGATTATATCGGTTGTCATGAAGGGAAATTCACGATCGGATATGTACAAGATCATGACGCAGATCCTCACCAATTTTGCAAATTAAAATTTAACATTATATTTTCACTTCTGTTGTTTATAATAGTACACACATCATAAACAGACAGGAGGGAATATCATGGAAGCGATTACAAGAGAAGATATCGAAGCATATCGGGATTATCTGTGTGAGAATGAAAGATCCGTGGCTACCGTTACGAAATATATGGCAGCCATCGAGGATCTTTTTTCTTATCTGAACGGAAGAGCGCCGGAAAAACCGGTTATTCTTGCCTACCGGGAACAGCTTCTTGCAAAGCGGACGCCTCAGACCGTCAACGGTGCGATCTCTGCAATCAACGGTTTTTTAAGTTTTATCGGGTGCGAGAGTGCGAAGGTGCGTTTCCTGAAAATTCAGCGAAAGGCATTTGCGGAGGAGAAAAAGGAGATTGATATGGAGGAATACCGCCGTCTTCTCCGGGTAGCGAGGGAGACGGGAAACGAGCGCCTGTGGCTGCTCATACAGACCCTGGTGGGAACCGGCATCCGTATCAGTGAGCATGTCTACATCACCGTGGAGGCGGCAAGGCGCGGCCGTGCTGAGATTCGCCTGAAGGGAAAATGCCGTGTCATCCTGATTCCGGAAAAACTGTGCCGATATCTGCTTTCCTATGCGGATAAAAGAGGAATTGGGGAAGGACCGATATTCTGCACGAAGACCGGAAAACCGCTGAATCGCTCCAACGCATGGCGGGAGATGAAGCGGCTCTGCGCGGCGGCGGGCGTTGACCCCGATAAAGTCTTTCCACACAATTTCCGCCATCTCTTTGCACGGCAATTTTACGCACAGGATCGGGATCTGGCCCGGCTGGCGGATGTCATGGGTCACAGCCGGATCGAGACGACGCGTTTGTATGTGGCCGTGAGCGCGACAGAGCATGAGCGGGTGCTGAACCGGATGGGTATGGTCATGTCCGCCTGGGGCAAAAAAAGAAGGCGTCCGGCGGAGGTCTCCGCGTGTGCCCTTGAATAAAACAGAATATATCTTCTGTTGCCAAAAAGGCGGCTTTATAACGGCTTGCGCAGAGAATGCCGACATATAACGCAAAAATACATAAACCAAAATAGATAAGGGAATGAAAATTTCCGAATCAGGAAGAATGTTGATTTTTCTTTTTTGAAAAGTACGGCACAGTACAAGAAGGCCTCTCCGAAACCGGAGTCAGGTCTTGTTTGAATACAGTTTTGTTCGTTTATCGAATCATTTCTTCAAACATTTGCAAATATTTTTACCACATATGTATTGCAATGTCTGTTTTTTTTGGTGATACAATACTTACATATAAAGTTCGATTGAGGGGCTTTTATATTATATTTACAACAGACGATATATTCTGTTGCTTATCGCCTGAGTATATTACATTCCGGATGTGGTATAGATGACAGGTGATCGAATGCGAAAAAGGAGGCATTGCGAGGATGAAACGAAAAACAAGGAAAATGAAGTGGATTGCACTTCTCATGGCGGCGGCACTGGTGCTGACCACGACGCAGAGCGGGCTGGTCGCGGCGGTGGCGGAGGAAGAGACAACCGGGACCGCTTGTGAACTGACAGAAGGATGCACACTGGAGAACGGGCACGAGGGAGAGTGCGTTGTTGAGGAGACAACAGTAAGCGTTACGTTGGAGAGCGTACAGGCTTTGATTGATGCCCTGCCGGAAGCATCGGAGATCACATCTGATAATACCTCAGATGTGGAAGCTCAGCTTGATGCGATTGATGCGGCAAAGAGTGAATTGTATGATGCCGGCGGAGATGTGGACAGTCTCAATATGACGAAATATGACGCGGCATGCGCGGCATTGACAGCGCTGGAAGGAGAGGAAAACGGCGAACCGGAAATTGTTACGGAAGCCAATACAACATCTGTTGCCCAGATTGGAGGCACACCTTATGAAACTGTCGCAGCGGCACTCAGCGCTGCTGGTGACGGAGATACGATTACACTCCTGAGTGACACGAGCCTGGATAGTTTAGTTACTTTGAGTAATGGTCATAACATTACTTTGGATCTGGCCAATTATACTTTAACTGCTAATAAAAGTATTGCTTTGAAGCATGGCAGCCTGACGGTACAGAATGGTACAGTAACCGGATCGCAACCGTTTAATGTCTACGGCTCTGAGACAGATGAGGCAAACTATTCTGTGTTGACGATTGCGAGCACGGCAACAATAAAGGATGCTTCATGGGGTATCTGTCTTTTTCCTGTTACTAATAGTAAAATGCTGGGATATGGTGCAGTAATCAATATATACGGAAAACTGGATAACTGCAACACAGGTATTTTTGTCAGCGGAAATCTGGGGAACAGTGCGGAGACAGCGGAAAGTATGGCAAGTTCTTCAAATGCGTCAGTTGTGAATGTTTATGAGGGAGCTGTCTTTACTACATCTAACCAGTGCATCCCTATGAATGGATATGCGATTGTAAATATCTATGGCGGTTCGCTTACCGGCTCAGAGGCAATCGGTGTAAAACGTGGTGTGCTGAATGTTTATGGCGGTACTTTGACTGCTACAGGTGCATATGTAGATCCGGCAGAAGCGAATCATAACGGAACCGAATCTACCGGAAGTGCGATTTCGGTGACAAGCACATACAATTATGCCGGTGTGATCAAAGTAAATGTGTCTGGCGGCACGATTCAGAGCTCGAATAATGCTGCTGTTTATGTGGGACATTCTAAGGAGACTTCATCATACAATGCATATACAAAAGGAATCGTCCTTTCTCTGATAGGCGGAACCTATGTCGGAGCAAGCGGAGTGGGTGATGTGTATGTGGCAGACGCCATCGATGGTGATGCTTCTACCTATACAAAGCAGATTGTCTCCGGCGGATATTATAGTACAGTCGTCGACGACGCTTACCCGGCCTCCGGATATACGGCAGATACCAAGGCAACCTATGACGCGAACGGAAACTCCGGCAGCACCTACTATTCCGTGCATAAGCATGACACCACCTATATGACCTATGTCGCTGCGACTGCGGCTACCTGCGCGGCAACAGGAAACACAGCGTATTATTACTGCCCGTACTGCGATTCCTATTACACGGATGCAAACGGGACGAACGCGACAACACTTGAAGCCGTGACGATCGCCATTGATTCTGCCAACCACAGCGAGAGCTGGAGCAACCCGGTCTGGTCATGGTCTTCCGATTACAGCACCGCAACGGCGACCTTCACCTGTGAATATCTGGCAAGCCATACGGAGACCGTAAATGCCACGATCACATCAACAGAGAGTGACAGCCAGATTGTCTATACTGCGACAGTAGAACGCAGTGACGGAACTGTATTTACTGACACGCATATCGAGCTGAAGACGGTGGAGGCTGAAGTCTCTATCGTGTCGACCGAGGCGGATGTCAGTGCTGTCAGCGCGGAAAACCAGGAGACAGCGAAGTCAGTGGCGGATACCATCGATATTGCTGATGAGAGTCAGGTTGAGAATCTTGTCACTGCCATCAGTGAGGAGAATGCGGAGACATATAAGGATGTCGCGGCTTCTGCGTTAAAAGATGCAGGTGCAACACTCACAGACAGTACCGTGATCACGATCGTGACGGAAGTCTACCTGACGAAGACGGTGAAAGAGATTGTGACGACAGAAGGCAGCAAGAGTATTACAGTGGATATCACGTTAAACTCTGTTGTCAAAGCAACGACAGATGACGGAGGAGAAGCGATCCTCCAGGATGAGACAGCGATCCAGCTCGCACAGGGCCAGGCGATCGACATTGAGATCGACATCACGGACATGGGCTTTGAGAATGAGGATATTCTCTATGTTGGGCATGATTCTTCTTATGGCTACTATTACTATAAACCTACCTTCTCAACGGTGAGTGGCCGGCGCATTGCTACCTTTACGAACCTGCACGGCTTCTCAGACTTTACAATCAGCGAGGACAGCCGTACTGCGACGGTCATTTACAATTATACTGACGGCAGTACGGGAACCGTGACCTACACACCGGAGAATGTTGGAGTATCCCTTCCGGTTCTGTCAAAGGACGGTTACACCTTTAACGGCTGGACTTTCGAGGGTATCGACGGAACCTACACGACGCTGACGGATGACCTACTGACCGCACTGAGCGACCTCTATGCGAAGAACGGGACAGCGATTACGGCGACGGCAGTCTTCACCTCGAACGCGACAACCACCTCGACGAGTACAACGACCGCGGTCAAAACCGGCGACACCAACAGCATGGGTATGTACTTGGCGCTGATCGTGGTATGCATGGCGGGTCTGATCGGAACAGCGGCAGTACGGAGAAAGAAGAGGATTTAGGAAATATCCGGATTGTGGGATGGCTGGGTTTGAGAAGAAGAAAATCAGCTGACAAATAGGAACTGCTAGAAATGCAGTCATGGACGGGCAAAAACCTGTCTCATGGCTGCATTTTTATACTGATAATTTAGCAAATATCAATTTTTTGGATGAGTTCCTGAATATATTCCGGTGACTCCTCCAGGGCTTCCGCAATCTGTTCCACGGATTGGTGCTTGGAAAGCTTGCATTGGATCAGGGCGATGAGCTTTAGGTCTGCGCCCTGCGCCAAGCCTTCCTCGCGGCCCTCTTGGCGGCCTTCCTCGCGGCCCTCTGCTCTCACCTGCTGCATATGTTTCTCTTCGTCGTATTCAAAAATTCCCACACGGATCACCTCGCTCCGGTTCTTTTTCAAAAAATCTGCCAGTATGTCATCACGGATGCATTCATTCACAGCGGTCTCCACGGCCGATGCCAGCGGCATCTCCTGATTATAGTGGCGGATGCGGGATACCAGCACCATATAGTCCTGCAGCGTCTGGCACTTCTCCATGAGTTCTTCATTGAAGCCCTCGTTGATATTCAGGACCGTCACCTTCAGCTCCAGATCCGGATCATCCGACGGATTGATGTATGCGTCCGACAGCCGCTGAATTTCGCGCTCCGGCACCTTCCGGACTCCGTTGTAGAATGTCACAAACCGCGGCTCCGGAATGCGGATTAGCGTCTCCCCGAACAGGTTCTCCTCCCGCGTCAGGCAGGAGTACACACACGCCAGATAGAACAGGTCCCGCAGCGGCATGTTCGGGTTGATCGTCGACTGGT
>JAJPYF010000024.1 GCA_021205085.1 Clostridiales bacterium
GAATTGAGCGATGGAAAATTTTCAGATGAATGAGGCCAACGCGCATCCGGCAGGTATGTATGATCCGCGGTTTGAGCATGACAACTGCGGTATCGGCGCTGTGGTGAATATTAAGGGCGTTAAAACGCATCAGACGGTGGAGAATGCGTTGAGGATTGTGGAGAATTTAAAGCACCGGGCAGGGAAGGACGCCGAGGGCAAGACCGGTGACGGTGTCGGAATTCTTCTTCAGATTTCCCACCGTTTTTTCAGCAGGGTGATGGCTGAGCAGGGCATTGACATCGGCGGCGAGCGGGATTACGGCATCGGTATGTTTTTCTTCCCGCAGGATGAGCTAAAGCGCAATCAGGCGAAGAAGATGTTTGAGGTGATTGCCGGAAGGGAAGGGCTGGAGTTTCTGGCGTGGAGAGAGGTTCCCATCAATCCGTCCGTGATCGGGCAGAAGGCGCTGGACTGCATGCCGTATATTCTGCAGGCGTTTATCAAGCGGCCGGACGGCGTGGCGAAGGGGCTGGATTTTGACCGGAAGCTTTATGTGGCCCGCCGGATTTTTAAGCAGTCCAATGATAACACCTATGTGGTATCCCTTTCCAGCCGCACGATTGTATATAAAGGAATGTTTCTCGTGAATGAGCTACGCCTTTTCTTTGACGATCTGCAGGACGAGGAGTACGAGTCGGCGATCGCCACGGTTCATTCCCGTTTTTCCACGAACACGAATCCGAGCTGGGAGCGGGCGCATCCGAACCGTTTTATTGTACATAACGGTGAGATTAACACGATCCGCGGCAATTCGGATAAGATGCTGGCGCGGGAGGAGACCATGGAGTCCGAGCATCTGGGCGGACAGCTTTCCAAGATCCTTCCGGTCGTCAATGTGGCGGGTTCCGACTCCGCCATGCTGGACAATACGTTGGAGTTCCTTGTCATGAGCGGGATGGAGCTTCCGCTGGCGGTGATGATCACCATCCCGGAGCCGTGGGAGAACAACCACATCATGTCCCAGAAGAAAAAGGATTTCTACCAATATTATGCGACGATGATGGAGCCGTGGGACGGCCCGGCGTCCATCGTGTTCTCGGACGGTGACTTGCTGGGAGCTGTGCTGGACCGCAACGGTCTGCGCCCTTCCCGCTATTACATCACAGATGATGATTACCTGATTCTCTCTTCCGAGGTGGGTGTTCTGGATATTGACCCGACGAAGATCGTGGCGAAGGATCGCCTGCGGCCGGGCAAGATGCTTCTGGTGGATACGATCAAGGGAAAGGTGATCGACGACGAGGAGCTGAAAGAGAATTATGCGGGCAAGCAGCCCTACGGCCAGTGGATCGACGAGTACATGCTGGAGCTGAAGGATTTGAAAATCCCCAATGAGCGCGTGCCGCGCTATACCGGAGAGGATCTGAGCCGGATGCAGAAGGCGTTCGGATATTCCTACGAGTCCGTAAACAATGTCATGCTTCCCATGGCACGGGACGGACAGGAGGGAACGGCTGCGATGGGAATTGATATCCCCTTGGCGGCGCTGTCCGACGACCACCAGCCGCTGTTTAACTATTTTAAACAGTTGTTCGCGCAGGTGACCAACCCGCCGATTGACGCCATCCGTGAGGAGGTTGTCACCTCCACAACGACCTATGTCGGGGAGGACGGAAATATTCTGGAGGAAGTGCCGGACAATTGTCAGGTGCTCAAAATCCGCAACCCGATCCTGACCAACACGGATCTGATGAAGATTAAAAATATGAACCGTCCGGGCTTTAAGGTCAGCGTGATCTCACTGATTTACTATAAAAATACCAGCCTGGAGAAAGCGATTGAGCGCCTCTTCGTGGAGGCGGACCGGGCATATCGGGAGGGCGCAAACGTCATGATCCTCTCCGACCGCGGGGTGGACGAGTACCATGTGGCGATTCCGTCCCTGCTGGCGGTTTCTGCCTTGCAGCAGCAGCTGGTGCAGACGAAAAAGAGGACGGCTGTCGCCCTGATTCTGGAGAGCGGCGAGCCTCGGGAGGTTCACCATTTTGCCACGCTGCTCGGTTACGGTGCCTGCGCGATCAACCCGTATCTGGCACAGGATACGATCAAGCAGCTCATCGATGACCATCTCCTGGATAAAGATTATTACGCGGCCATCGACGATTATAATTCTGCTGTCCTGCACGGCATTGTAAAAATTGCCTCCAAGATGGGCATTTCCACCCTCCAGTCCTATGAGGGTTCGAAGATTTTTGAGGCGATCGGCATAGACAAGACTGTTATAGACAAATATTTTACCGGGACGGTCAGCCGGATCGGAGGCATCGGGATGAAGGATATCGAACACGATGTAGATGTCCTGCATTCCAGAGCCTATGACCCGCTGGGACTCGGCACGGAGAAAACGCTGGACAGCGTGGGCCGTCACGAGTCACGCAGCGGCGCACAAAAGCACTTGTATAATCCGCAGACCATCCACCTGCTTCAGCAGTCTACCCGCCGGGGCGATTACGACCTCTTCAAGCAGTATACTGCGCTGGTGAACGATGAGACGGATGTGATGAATCTCCGCGGCACGCTGGATTTTGTCTATCCCGAAAAAGGGGTTCCGATTGACGAGGTGGAGAGCGTGGACTCAATCGTGACGCGGTTTAAGACCGGCGCCATGTCCTACGGGTCCATCTCGCAGGAGGCGCATGAGTGTCTGGCGATGGCGATGAACCGTCTCCACGGAAAGTCCAATTCCGGGGAGGGCGGCGAGAGTCTGGAGCGCTTGGATACCGACCGCTGTTCCGCGATCAAGCAGGTGGCCTCGGGGCGGTTCGGCGTGACCAGCCGCTACCTCGTCAGCGCGCAGGAGATCCAGATCAAGATGGCGCAGGGGGCGAAGCCCGGAGAGGGCGGACACCTGCCGGGGAAAAAGGTTTACCCGTGGATCGCGAAGACCCGGATGTCAACGCCCGGTGTGTCGCTGATCTCCCCGCCGCCGCACCACGATATTTACTCGATTGAAGATCTGGAACAGCTGATTTTTGATCTGAAGAATGCAAACAGAAAGGCGAGGATTTCGGTGAAGCTGGTCTCCGAGGCCGGCGTCGGAACGGTCGCCGCGGGTGTGGCGAAGGCCGGCGCACAGGTTATCCTGATCTCCGGTTATGACGGCGGAACGGGTGCAGCGCCGCAGAGCTCCATTCACAACGCCGGTCTTCCGTGGGAGCTCGGTCTGGCGGAGACACACCAGACTCTGATCATGAACGGGCTGCGCAACAAGGTTCGCATTGAGACGGACGGAAAGCTGATGAGCGGACGCGACGTGGCAATCGCCGCCATGCTCGGCGCGGAGGAGTTCGGTTTTGCCACGGCTCCGCTGGTGACCATGGGCTGCGTGATGATGCGTGTCTGCAATCTGGACACCTGTCCGGTCGGCGTGGCTACGCAGAATCCGGAGCTTCGGAAGCGTTTCTCCGGAAAACCGGAGTATGTGATGAATTTCATGAAATTTATCGCGCAGGAGCTGCGGGAATACATGGCAAAGCTCGGCGTGCGCACGGTGGATGAGCTGGTGGGCCGCAGCGATATGCTGAAGGTTCGGGAGAATCTGTCGGGGAACGCAGGCAAGCTTGACCTGAGCAATATCCTGCAGAATCCGTTCGCCGGACCGAAGGATACGGTTATTTTCGACCCGACGAAGGTTTATGATTTTGAACTGGAAAAATCCATCGATGAGAAGATTCTCTTAAAGCAGATGGGCGCGGCGTTAGAGCAGGGGCAGAAGCGGAGCATTGAGATCACGGTCTCCAACACCAACCGCTCCTTCGGCACAATCTTCGGTTCGGAGATCACCCGCCGCTACGGCGACACGCTGGAGGACGACAGCTACATCGTGAAGTGCAACGGCGCGGGCGGGCAGAGCTTCGGAGCCTTTATTCCGAAGGGACTGACCCTTGAACTGGTGGGCGACAGCAACGACTATTTCGGGAAGGGACTTTCCGGCGGCCGGTTGATTGTCTATCCGCCGAAGGGCGTCCGCTTTAAACAGGATGAAAACATTGTTATCGGAAACGTGGCGCTCTACGGGGCGACCAGCGGGAAGGCGTTTATCTGCGGCGTGGCCGGGGAACGCTTCTGCGTGAGAAACTCCGGCGCGATCGCCGTTGTGGAGGGCGTGGGTGACCACGGCTGTGAATACATGACC
Source organism: Clostridiales bacterium (assembly GCA_021205085.1). Taxonomy (GTDB): domain Bacteria; phylum Bacillota; class Clostridia; order Lachnospirales; family Lachnospiraceae; genus Eubacterium_I. Next base: position 4,178 of record JAJPYF010000024.1, read on the forward strand.
GGCGGCCGGGTGGTCGTCCTCGGAAAAACCGGCAAGAACTTTGCAGCCGGAATGAGCGGCGGCGTGGCCTATGTGCTGGATGAGGACAATGATTTTTACACCCGCACGAACAAAGAGATGGTCTTCACGGAGAGCCTGACCAACAAGTATGATGTTCTGGAACTGAAGAGCCTGATTCAGGAGCATGTGACCCTCACGAATTCCGAAAAGGGAAAAGAGATTCTGGATAATTTCGGTGAGTATCTGCCGAAGTTTAAGAAGGTCATCCCGTATGACTACCACAATATGCAGACCGCCATCGTCCAGATGGAGGAAAAGGGTTACAATGTCGAGCAGGCGCAGATTGAAGCGTTTTATTCTAAATTTGAGCATTAAGGAGGGGAGATAAAATGGGAAAACCGACTGGATTTTTGGATTATGACCGAGAGGTGAGCAAGGATATCGACCCGAAGGAGCGTATCAAAAATTTTAATGAGTTTCATGTGTATCTCTCCAAAGAGAAGCAGCAGATTCAGGGCGCGCGCTGCATGGCCTGCGGTGTGCCGTTCTGCCAGTCCGGAATGACGCTGATGGGCATGACCAGCGGCTGTCCGCTGCACAATCTCGTGCCGGAGTGGAATGATCTGGTCTACCGCGGAAACTGGGAGCAGGCCTATGAGCGGCTGATCAAGACAAACAATTTTCCGGAATTCACATCCCGCGTCTGCCCGGCACTCTGTGAGAAGGCGTGTACCTGCGGACTTCACGACGAGCCGGTCTCGGTTCGGGAAAATGAGCATGGCGTGATTGAGAATGCCTATGCCATGGGCTACGCGAAGGCAAGGCCGCCGAAAGCCCGCACCGGGAAAAAGGTGGCGGTCATCGGATCGGGACCTGCCGGTCTTGCGGTGGCGGATCAGCTCAACAAGCGCGGTCATCTGGTCACAGTCTATGAGCGGGACGACCGTCCGGGCGGACTGCTGATGTACGGTATTCCGAATATGAAGCTGGAAAAACAGATCGTGGAGCGCAAGGTGGATATTATGCGCGAGGAGGGCATCACCTTCCTCACGGGCATCGATGTGGGGCGCGATGAGAAGGCGGCAAAGATTCTGAAAGAATATGATGCGGTCGTTCTGGCCTGCGGTGCCAAGCACCCGCGCGATATCAATGCGCCGGGGCGTGACGCGAAAGGCATTTATTTCGCGGTGGATTTCCTTTCGCAGACCACGAAGAGCCTGCTGGACTCCGATCTGAAGAATAAGAAATATGTCTCCGCAAAGGGCAAGCATGTGGTGATCATCGGCGGCGGCGACACCGGAAACGACTGTGTCGGCACATCCATCCGCCACGGTGCAAAGAGTGTGACGCAGCTGGAGATGATGCCGAAAGCGCCTGACGAGCGGGCGGAGAACAACCCGTGGCCGGAGTGGCCGAAGGTCTGCAAGACCGATTACGGTCAGGAGGAAGCCATTGCCATGTACGGTCATGATCCCCGGATTTACACCACCACGGTGAAGGAGTTTCTGAAGGATAAGAACGGGAACCTGAAGGGCATCGTTACGGTGAAGCTGGAGAGCAAAAAGGATGAGAAGACAGGGCGGTTCATGATGGTCCCGGTCGAGGGAACTGAGAAAAAGATGGACGCCGACCTTGTCCTCATCGCGGCCGGTTTCCTCGGCGCCGAGAGTTATATCGCTGATGATTTCGGGGTGAAGCTGAATGCCCGCACGAATGTCAATACGGCGGAGGGCTCCTATAAGACGAACGTGAAGAAGGTCTTCACGGCCGGTGATATGCACCGGGGACAGTCGCTTGTGGTATGGGCCATCCGTGAGGGTCGGGAGGCCGCGAAGGAAGTCGATGAGGCTCTGATGGGCTATAGTTATCTGTCGGTTCAGTAAATTATAAATGGCTCGGCAGTCACCAACATATTTCAATGCTTTAAAAAAGTTGCATTGAAATATGTTGGTGACTGACGAGCCGTTAATGTTTGATGTAGTTGGGGTTTCTTGAAAAATAGCTGGTTCCGTTTTCGAAACCCGCATATGTATAGTAATTGTAAATACAGTCTTCACTCCAGATATTCCGACAGCTCATCCTGATACTTTTCGTAGATTTCCTGTATCTGTGCGAGCTCTTCCTTGGAGAGGGACTCTTTGACATAGGCTTTGACGGAGGCGGTGTCACCCTGCGCCAGATAGCCGGAGATTTCCGTCAGGGTCTGCACATCCAGGTACTCCTCGCAGATTTCTTCTATGGTTTCCTGATCCTCCTCGCTCATGACATCCAGAATTTCCTCAGCGGTGACATCGGAGTCCGTGTCGGAGGATACCTGCATTTCGATGACCTTTTCCGCGACGGAGGAGGCCAGCTTTTGCTTCATCGGCCGTATCACGAAGAAAAAGGCGATGAGGATTACGATTATGAGAATGACGATGACCAGAATTATCTTTTGCAGGGCGCTGCTTCGGCGGCGCCGGCGTCTGCTTTTTGACATGGGATTTTCCTTTCTGAACAGTTTTTACATGATGTTTTGCCGTTGCTTTCCTTTACAGGAATGCATTTTTATGGTTCAATATGGATGATTGTTCCAAATCATCAACGCTATGTATCGTAACACAAAACGGGCGGGAATGGAACCATGAAAGCGATATTCACAAATTCTTCAGAAATGGATCGGGAGGGAAGAGGACAGAATGGCACTGATTTTTTTTGACATAGACGGAACGCTCTGGGATCGTGAGAATGTGATTCCGGAGAGCACAAAGACAGCGCTTCGCATGCTGAAGGAGAACGGACATCAGATTTTCCTATGCAGCGGGCGGACAAAGGTTTTTATTCAGAGTGACGAGCTTTTTTCCATGGACTTTGACGGCATTTTAAGCGGCTGCGGCACCTGTATCGAGTACCATGGGGAGGAGATTTTATACAAAAAGGTGGACGATGAGGTTCTGGCGCGGTCGGTGCAGATGTTCTATGACTACGATATGCCGATGGTCATGGAAGGGCGGGATCTTCTGTTTATGGATGCTGACATCATCAGCCGGGACGAATACGGGCGCTACCTTCTGGATGTGATGAGGGAATATGTCCGGCCGATCCGCGACAATCAGGCGGAGTGGGAGGTCAGCAAGTTCAGCGTTTTGATCGGCGGGACGCGGTACCGGGAGGTGATCGAGGCGCTGCAGGATGACTATGAGTTCCTTGTTCACGGAGATATTGTCATGGAGGTGGTCCCGAAGGGCTACTCCAAAGCGACGGCGATCGCCGTGGTCTGCGGGCTTTTGGGCGTAGACAGGGCGGATACTTATGCCTTCGGCGACAGTGCCAACGATCTGGAAATGCTGGATTACGCGGGTACCGGCGTGGTGATGGGAAACGGGACGGATCTGGCGAAGTCGCACGCGGACTATGTGACGGATGATATCCACGCGGACGGGATTTTCAACGCCTGTCGGCATTTTTCGCTCATCTGAGGAATAAAATCCCTGCGGGCTTCATATACTGACCCCAGCGGGCAAATCGTTTCCAATTTTTTTCTAAAAATTATAAAAAATTACATAATAAGAG
>JAJPYF010000116.1 GCA_021205085.1 Clostridiales bacterium
ATGCATCACCGCATTGTGGAGATTCGGATCAAACTCCTTTCCCTCCGCCTCGATGGGCTTGACGCCGGCCTCCTCCAGAACCGTCATCATCTGGCGGTAAATTTTTTCCATCCCGTCCACAAAAGGATTTTCTTTCTCCTCCTCCGGAACGGCGGCCAACCCTCTCTCAAAATTGTCGATGACCGGGAGGACCTTCTCGATAATGCTCTTCGCGCCGGTCTCAAACATCTGGCTTTTCTCCTTCTCCGTCCGCTTGCGGAAATTGTCAAACTCGGCCATCTGCCTTTTCACCCGGTCGGTGAGCTCCTCGATCTTCTCGTCCTTTTTATCCTTCTTATCCTTCTTGCGGAAAAATCCGCCCTTGTCAGCCTTGGAATCGTCGGACGCTTCGCCGTCCGCTGCATCCGCGCTGTCTGCGGTCTCGTCGGCCGCGTCGTCGGCAGATGTCTCCCCGGATTCGTCCGGAGTCTCTGCGGTTTGCTCCGCCCCGTCCTCCGCCGCATCGGCGGCTGCCGGATCCGCGGTTTCCGATGTCTCTTCCGTCACCTGTTCCTGTTCATATTCTTTCTTTTCTTCCATGAAACATCCCGCCTTTTACTCTTCTTTTTTATTGAAAACCTCATCCAGCTGTACCTTCAGCGTTTTGAGGTTGTCTACAACCATCTTGTAATCCATTCGTTTCGGTCCGACAATTCCCACCGTTCCGTGAATGCCGTCGCCCAGCTCGTAGGTGGCCGTGACCACGCTGCAGTCCCGCATGCGCTGAATCGGCGACTCATCACCGATATAGACCTGAATGCCGGTCCCCGGTTCCCCGTCCTCCCCGGCAAAAAGATCCCGCAGCTCCTGTTTCTCCTCGAAGGCGCTGATCAGGTCGCTGGCACTCTGGGAATCGGAAAGCTCCGGATACTTGAAGATATTCGTCGTCCCGCTGGTGTAAATCTCCAGCTCCTCATCCGCCTGCACCGCCTCAGCCACGGCGTCCAGAACATCGCTCACCACCTTGCTGTGGATCCCTGCCTGCTCCTTTAAGCGGGCGATCGTCGCCAGATTGATCTCCTCCAGAGTCAGACCGTTCAGGCTGCCGTTCAGAAGAATATTCAGCTTCAGCATCGTCTCCTGATCCAGATCCTCCTCACAGCGGATAATCCGGTTCTTGACGATGTTGCCGTCCAGCATGATCGTCGCCAGAACCTTTCCCGTCTCCACGATGGAGAGCTGGATGAACTTTACCTTGCCGCGGTGGGTCTGCGGCGCCGATACAACGGTGGCGTAATTCGTGTTTGTCGCCAGAAGCTTCGCGATCGTCTGTAAAACCTGCTCCAGCTTCTCCGTCTTCTCGATGACGAAATCCTTCATCTGCGACACTTCCTGATCCTTCTCCAGCATCAGGCGGTCCACATAGAACCGATACCCTTTATCCGAAGGAATCCGGCCCGCCGAGGTGTGGGGCTGGATAATGTAGCCCATCTCCTCCAGATCAGACATCTCATTGCGGATCGTGGCGGAGCTTAAGTTCAGATCCGATGCCTTTGAGATCGTCCGGGAACCGACAGGCTCCCCGGTCTCCATATAGGTACGGATGATTACATTTAAAATCTTAATCTGGCGTTCACTCAGCTCATTCATTTTTTCACTCCGTATCGGTGTCTTTGTGGGTTGTTAGCACTCGTTTGACTGGAGTGCTAATCGTTCTTACCATAAGATAGCACCATCATTTTTCTTTGTCAACAGATATTTTGGTTTTTTCACAAAATATTTTTATCCGAGCTTCTTTCCGTAATAGGCCATAATGGCGGCTACCGTCTTTGAATCCTGAATTTTCTGTTCAAAAACCATGTCCCGCAGCTCCTCAATCGTATAGGTCTCGATCTCCACAAACTCATCCTCATCCAGATGGCGCTCGGTTTTCTCCAGCTCTGTCGCCAGATAAATCTCAATGACCTCATTGCAGAACGCCACGGTCGTCGCCACTGTGATCAAAAGCTCCATCTTTCCGGCGCGATAGCCGGTCTCCTCCTCCAGCTCCCGCGCGGCGCACACGGCGGACGGCTCGCCCGCATCCTCCTTTGAACCCGCCGGAATCTCCAGCGTCTCCCGCTCCAGTGCATTGCGATGCTGGCGCACCATCAGAATCTTTCCGTCATCCGTCACCGGCAGCACTGCCGCTGCTCCTTTCCGGTGGCGGACATAATCCCAGCGGGCGATGTGTCCGGTGGGCGACTCCATTACATCCTCATAAAAGTCAACGATCGCACCCTGATATTTTAAAATACGGTCGATGCGTTTCATATGCTCCATTCCATTTCCTCCTGTGAGATAAACGACAAACCGTCAGCGGTTATCCACTTTCTCCGGATACAGATCGTGGTTCGCGAGGCGGTTCCACGCGACCTCCTCCCAGCGGGTGCCCGGCTTTCCGTAGTTGCAGTACGGGTCGATCGAGATGCCGCCGCGGGGCGTGAACTTTCCCCATACCTCGATGTACTTCGGATCCATGAGACGGATCAGATCCTTCATGATAATATTCACACAGTCCTCATGAAAATCCCCGTGGTTGCGAAAGCTGAACAGGTAGAGCTTTAACGACTTGCTCTCCACCATCCGACGCTCCGGCACATAGGCGATCGTGATCGTCGCAAAATCCGGCTGCCCCGTGATCGGGCACAGCGACGTAAACTCCGGACAGTTAAACTTCACGAAGTAATCATGGTCCGGATGCTTATTCTCAAACGTCTCCAGCATCTCCGGTGCGTAGTCCATGGGATACCGCGTCCCCTGGCAGCCCAGCAGCGTCAGATCCTGCATGTTTTCCTTATTTCTTCCTGATGACATAATAATCTCCTCCTGAAAATCGCCGTCCATCACAAGGCGGGATCCGCAACCCCGTTGGCCGCAAATGCCTGCGCCCGGTCAATACATGTCCCGCACTTCCCGCAGGGCCGGTCGCCTCCCTCATAGCAGCTCCATGTCAGCTCATAGGGCACGCCGATCTCCAACCCCTTTTTCACCACTTCCGCCTTGGTCCATTTCACAAACGGCGCCTCCACCCTCAGCTGATTTCCGCTGCCGAGGTAAATGGCCTGCCCCATTGCCTGATTGAAGGCATCCGAGCAGTCCGGATAAGCGTTCCCCGCAGCGTCGTCGCTGTGGGCGCCGTAATAGATCACACCGCACCCCTTCGAGAGCGCGATACTCGCCGCGCTGGAAAGAAACAGTCCGTTCCGGAACGGCACATAGGTCGAAACCGGCGTTCCTTTTGTCTTTTCCAGCTGTTTTGCGTAGGATTCCTGCGGAATCTCCTGATCCGAATGCGTCAAAAGGGAGCAGTCGCTGTACTGAAAAATCTTCTCCAGATCCAGATACAGATGCTCCACCTGATACCATGCGGCCGTCTTCTGTGCCGCCTCAATTTCCTTTTGATGCTTCTGCCCGTAAAAAGCGGAAAGGGCGATCACATTCGCCCGCCCATATTTTTCTACTGCCAGTCCGAGACAGGTGGTGGAATCCACCCCGCCGCTCAGCAAAACCAATGCCTTCATACTGTCCTCCTCTGTGTTTTGTGATCCGTCGATTACGTTATTTTCTCTCATCCCTTCATCGCCAGCTCCAGCCGCATCTGCAGCATCATATCCTCCTGAAACCGCCCGCGCAGGGTGGATGTGTAGGTCTTCGCGTCGGTTTTCTTGATTCCTCTGGCTGTCATGCAGCTGTGGCAGCCCTCGATCAGCACCGCGACATCCTCGGAGCCGGTCACCATCGATACGATCTGCGCGATATCCGTCCCGATCCGCTCCTGCACCTGCAGGCGTTTGGACACCATATCCGCGATCCGGGCAATCTTGCTGATGCCGATCACCTTGCCATGCGGCACATAAGCCACCGTCGCCCGCATGTCGTACATCAATGCCATATGGTGCTCGCAGTAGCTGAAAATGTCGATGTCCTTCACGATGACAAAATCACTGTTATTTTTGGAAAAGGTGAGATCCTCCTCAAAAGTTTTGTCAAACATCCGGGCAATCTCCTCGTTGGTATAATTCATCCCCTCAAAGACTTCCTCATACATCCGCGCCACGCGGTCCGGTGTGTCCGCCAGTCCCTCCCGGTCCGGATCATCGCCCAGCGCAACGAGAAGTCCTCTGATATGTTTTTTTACTGCCTCGGTATCAATCGCCATGATTTTTCTCCTTTACTCTGTTCGATTTATACGCCGCGCATCTCGCTGTCCCAGATAATCTTGTGAATCTGCAGCTGCATGGTGACATCGTTCATTTCATTGTCCTTCATAAAATTCACCACATCCTCCAGCTCAATCCCCTCATATACCGGGCTCAGGAAAACATGGCATCTCTCCGTCAGGCCGTACTCCCGGATCAGATCTCTTGCCCGGCACAAATCCTCATAATTTCCAACCACAAACTTCACGGTATCCTTCGCTGTCAGAACAGAGAAATTATCCGCGATCATATGTTTCTCCATCCCGCTTCCCGGCAGCTTGTAATCCATGTTAAAGACAGGCGGATTCTCAATCTCCGCAAACGGTCGCAGCGGCACGCTCCCGTTTGTCTCGATCTCGACGCGGTTCCACGGCCGGGCAGCGAGCGCAAGAAGCAGCTCCATGATATCCTCCTGCAGCAGCGGCTCTCCCCCGGTCAGCGTGATATTGCGGATCTGCATCTGCTCCACCAGATCGATGATCTCCTCGGTGGACATCCAGTGAAACCGGGCGTCTTCCGTGTTTGCCCACCGGGTATCACAGTAGCTGCAGTGTAAATTGCAGCCCTGCATCCGGATAAACAGGGCCAGCTGCCCCTGACGCAGCCCCTCCCCGTTAATGCTCTTAAAAATCTCTACTACTCTATAGCTTGCCATCTTATCCCCTTGTATAAACTGCACAGTTGTTGGGCGTCTCATAGACCTCGACCGCCCGCACGGGATATCCCTTCGCTTCCAGCGCATCGCAGAAATGCCTGGCAAAATTCTCCGCGGTCGGGCGGAACGGCACTCCGGTCAGAGAAAATCCCTCCTCCTCCAGTGCCTCCACGGTCTTCTCCCGCAGGGAACCGGATTCGTAGATAAACGTATGGTCATAGACATCCGTCAGGCTTTTCAACTCCCTCTTCAGATCTCCGAAATCGGCGACCATCCCGCGAAGCTGTCCTTCCCTCTCAAGCGCCCCGGCGCCGACCTGAACCACAACACGCCACCGGTGTCCGTGGATGTTGCTGCATTTCCCCTGATATCCGGCGAGAAAATGCGCCGCGTCAAAACTCTGTTCCGCACGGATTGAATACATAACTGCCTCCTCTTCTCTCAGAAAAAATAGAAAAAGCCGCGGCACAAACCACGGCTCTGTTTCCACATAGCAAAACAAACAGCCCTGGTTTTGTTTATAGACAGGATGGTGCCAACGAACTGTCTTTTCTTTATTCTCCGGCCTCTTCCTTCTCCTCACGGATCAGGTCGAGGACCGCGGTCAGCTCACTCCCCACGGGAGGCGCTGTCATCAGCTCCTGATGCTTCCCCTCCGGTGTGATATTGCACAGGACATCACTCTCGCCGCGCTGACCCTTCTCAATCATATAATAATATACCTCGTCCGACTGCGGATTGTATATCACGTAGGCGGAGCGCGCCATGTGAGGCGCCAGATTCTTCTGCGGAAGCTCAACGCAGACCGCCGTCGTGTCCTCACTGATATTCAGCGACATGACACTGAAATCCTCCGCCGTGTACGGACTGGGGATCTTGTCTCCGTAAGGCTTCGCGTACATCTCGCGCAGAAGTTCCGCCCCGCGCTCCTCCAGATCCCGCACAAACTCCGCCTTGTCGGTAAAAAGCGTTCTCGGAATCAGACCCTTCTCGACAGTATTGCGGGCGAGTACGACAAACTCCTCTTTGGTGACCTTTTTCACCTGCCGTCCCTGTGTCCCCGCCTGTGCGGAGAAATCAACCTCGAACGCGCGGCGGTGAAATATGAAGGGAGCTGTCTGGGAGTTCAGCATAACGCCGTCCAGTCCGGTCTTGCTCTTCATGACGGTATCGATCACCTGCGCCGCCGGCACGCGTATCATGTACGGGAAATCCTTTGTCTCCACAATCTTATCTCTGGAAGTAAACGCCGGCGCGTACTTATTGCCCTTTGAGTCCGTGACCGTCAGCGGGAAGAGTGGAAATCCCTCCCCCTTTTTCAGCGGCAGCCCGTTGAGCATTTTCATCACCACGCGGACATCCGCCTTTTTGGGAAAAGCCACCGGCACGATCACCTGAGACCCCCGGAAAATACGGATCAGATCCTCCAGCTTCTTTCGATCATTCTTTGAGGCGTTGTAATCCGCCATGGCTGTCTCCAGCTTTGTATTGTCCAGATTATACGCCGGGCGAAGTAAAATCTTACTGTCCATGTACTCTCTCCTGATCAGCTCTCCATGATTCCGCAGATCATGGCAATGCTCACATTAAACTGTTTGCTGTTCTCCTTGATCCGGATCAGGCCGTTTTCCCGGTCCAGATAGAGAATTTTTGCGCCGAAAAATCCGGGCGATGCCTCAAACATCCGGGTCTGATGCATATGAATATCGCACCGCTGTCCGACAAAGCGCAGATACGGATTAAAATGCTCGCTCCATGGACACACCTCCAGCGGTGTCTCCTTGCGGAGCATGCGCTCCGTCATGCGAACCTCCGTGATATCCTTCACATAGGCCTTGTTTGCCAGACCATATCTGCCCCGAAACTGAAACAGAATATAGTTCCGGTCAGACCAGATGATGCCGACACGTGCATAGCCGACATCCTGTCCCGACATGTTGATCGTTGCATATTTGCCGTGGAATCCGGAGCAGTCAAACTCCTTCCCCGGCTCATGAACCCGTTTGTTCGCAGCCATTCCCGTACCCTTTTATGAAAGCTTGATATTTTTCAGAAGGTCGCCCATGGAAGTACCGATCGACTCCGCCTTCGGAATGGTCACCTTTACTTCCTCGTCCTTCTTTTTCTGCTCCAGCAGCGCTTTGATGCTCAGCTTTAACTTTCCGTTCTGTTTGCCGATCACCTTCACGCAGACCTCCTGGCCCTTTTTCAGGACATCCGACGGATGCTTTACGCGCTCCAGCGCGATCTGGGAAACATGTACCAGTCCGGAGACGCCATCGCCCAGATCCACAAAAACACCATAATCCTGAATACTGTCAACCTTTCCGTCAAAAACAGTTCCGACCTCTATGGCAGACAATTTCACCTTCTTCGCATTCTCCCGCTCTTCCCTCAGGATCTCGCGTGCGGAGAGAACCAGCTTATCCGCCTCCTGATCGGCCGTGATCACACGCACCTGAATCTCCTTGCCGAGCCACTCATTCAGGTCATTGACTCTCTGCAGGCTGAGTCTGGAAGCCGGGATAAATCCGCGGATCCCCTCCACCATAGCGATCACGCCTTTATTTACCACGCCGGTGATCTCTACGGTCAGGTTCTCCTGAGACTCATAGAACTCTTTGATCTTGGCCCACGCGAGGAGCGTGTCGGTATCATGCTCGCCGTCGCCCATCATCTTGTAGGAGTCCTCCAGCGCCTTGCCCATATC
>JAJPYF010000095.1 GCA_021205085.1 Clostridiales bacterium
GAAGCTGTTATATGTCCAATCCGAATGATATTAAGCTGTCATGAATAATTCAGGATTAATATATTTTCACGGCAACTTTGTAGGGGTGTTTTTAGCTGAGATGAAATCCAGCGCTTACGAAGACTTCGGCGCGAAGGCTCTCCTGAGCGTCTTAGTCGCAGTTAGCGATTAGTTCATCGAAGCGTTACCCCGGTTGCCTGAAAATACATTAATGGCATCTGAGATATCCGTCAAATAAATGATATTATTCCTTCCTTTAGCGGTTCCCCGTCTCCACAAAATACTCCTGCGCGTTCAGCGGCTCCTCCCCGCTTTTCACATGGGTATATGTCCCGTCGGCAAGCTGCATCCTGGCCTTGACATTGTCCGCCATCAGTACGCGGAAAATGCGGATCACGCGTCCTTTAATATCCTCATCGAAGACCGGCGTTGCCACCTCCACGCGGCGGGTCGTGTTCCGTGTCATGAAATCCGCGGAGGCGATATAAACCTCCGGATCCTCCTCACCGAAGAGATAAATCCGCGAGTGCTCCAGATACCGCCCGACGATGCTGCGGATGGCGACATTCTCTGTCTTTCCCGGCACCCCGGCGATGAGACAGCAGGCTCCGCGGACCACCAGCTCGATCCGCACCCCGGCGCAGGAGGCCTCGATCAGCTTCTCAATGATCACCTTGTCCGTCAGCGAATTCATCTTTGCACCCACATAGGCAGACTGCCCGTTTCGCGCACGCGCGATCTGGATGTCGATCTTGTCCAGAATCTTGCTGCGCAGGCATTTCGGCGCCACCATGAAGTATTTCGTCTCCTCCATGACCTCGCCCAGATACATCCGGGTGAACACCTCGTTCGCCTCCTCGCCGATGCCCTGATGTGCCGTCATCAGGGAAAAATCCGTGTACAGACGGGAGGTTTTCTCATTATAATTTCCGGTGCCGATCTGGGTAATATAGGAGATGCGGTCATCCTTTTTCCGGGTGATCAGGCACAGCTTGGAGTGAACCTTCAGCTGGTCAAGCCCGTAGAGAACCGAGCAGCCGGCATCCTCCAGCCGTCGGGACCATTCGATGTTGTTCTCCTCGTCAAACCGCGCGCGAAGCTCCACCAGGACATCCACCTGCTTCCCGTTCTCCGCCGCGCGGATCAGTGCCTCCACAACCTTGCTGTCGTTGGCCACGCGGTACAGCGTCATCTTCACGGAGACCACCTCCGGATCCGTCGCCGCCTCCATCAGCAGCTTCAAAAACGGATCGATGCTCTCATACGGGAAAAACAGGAACCGGTCCTTCTCCCCGATCATCTCCGTCATCGTGCGCCGTCTGTCGTAATCCTCCGGGAGCTGCGGCGTATACTTCGGATAAAACAGCTCCTTCTCACCGCGGAGCACATCGCGCAGCTGCGAGAAAAAGGACACATCAAGCGGGGAAGTCGAGCGGAAAACATAATTCTTTTTCAGTTTCAGGTATTTGCAGAGAAGGGCGATGACAGAATCGTCCATCTCGCGGGAATACTCCAGCTTGATCGGACAAAGTCTCCGCCGTTTGCTGACCAGCTGCTCCATCACCTGGCGGAAATCCATGTCGTCATCGTACATTTCCTCGTCCGGATCGATGTCGGCGTTCCGCAGAACACGGATCAGCGATTTGCTTTTGACCTCAAAATGCGTAAAAATCTGTGCTACATAGTGGAGGATCAGCTCCTCCATCAGCATATACCGGTTCGGATGCTGGGGCATGCGGACCAGACGCGGCAGCACATCGATACTGCACGGAATGATTCCCAGCTTCTCTCCCTTTCCGGTTTTGTCATTTTTGGCGGCCTTTGTGCTCTTCCCGCTTTTCTTCGCGCTGAGAATCACGACCGCGTAGATCGCTTTGTTGCGCAGAAACGGGAACGGCTGCTTTCGCCCGACCACCTGCGGTGCCAGAAGCGGACGCACCTCATGCTCAAAGTAGGCGTCCAGAAACTCCGTATCCTGCGCGTCCATCTCCCCGTAGCGGACAATGTTGATCCCCCGCTCCTCCAGTCCTCGATCCAGAGCGGCATATACGGCGTCCTTTCGCTGCGTCAGAAGCCGCACCTGATCGAAAACAGCGTAAAGCTGCTCCTGACAGGTCATATTGGTCTTGTTGTCCCGGATCTCCCCGGACACAAGCATCTGGTCGTAGAGCGAGCCGACGCGGACGCCGAAAAACTCATCCAGATTACTCTGAAAAATGGAGGCAAACGAAAGCCGCTCGCAAAACGGATTTGCCGCGTCCTCCGCCTCCTCCAATACTCTGGCATTAAATTTCAGCCACGACAGTTCCCGGTTGTCAAAACACTGATATTCCATTCCTCTCTCCCACTGTGCGATATGCGTGATCAAATCACAGCTTCTCGATCGCTTTCCGGATCTTTAAAAACTTCTTGTCAATATTGGCGATGTCGTAAGCATAAGACTTCAGCTCCTGCTCGATCTTCTCGACCTTCTCCGGATCAACGCGGCTGTTCTTGTAGCTGAGCTGGTGATCCAGCATCGCCCAGTAATTCATCGCCGCGGAGCAGACCTGAATCTCAAGAAGAATATCGCCTGCACAGTCCGGCACCTCCGCAATGATGTGGATGCTGCGGTATCCCGTCGGCTTCGGGTGCGCGATGTAATCCTTCACCTTGACCACGCGCAGAACCGGCAGCTTCCGAATCTCCCTGACCGTCCGGTAGACATCATCCTGAAAGGTGCAGACCACACGGATCCCCGCCAGATCATGGAAGGTCTCCACGGCCTTCTCCATCGTCTGGCTCCGCCGCTTGCGGATCAGCTTGTTCAGAATGCTCTCCGGCGTTTTCACTCTGGAGGTGATGTACTGCATGACCTGCCGGTCGCACAGATCTGTCATGTCATTCCTCAGCTGCCGAAGCTGCGGCACCACCAGCCGGATCATCTCCTCACAGGTTTCGGCGATGTGCATTTCCTCATAATCCCGTATTAAGTTTGAAAGACACTCATCTCTGTTTTTCTTTTTCACATCGTCCCCCAAGGCATCTCTTATTCCAGGATCTCCAGTGCCTTCTGAATCTGGTTATCCAGATCATAGCTGTACTCGTCGTCCTCGCCGCCCAGAAACTCATATTCGATCTCCACATCCGGCGTGATCCCGATATCCTGAATGCAGGTGCCGCCCGGTGTGTAATATCTGTGCGTCGTCACCTTGAACGCACTCCCGTCGCTTAAGGAACGGACCGACTGGACAACGCCTTTTCCGTATGTCGTCGTTCCCACAATCGTACCGGCATCCCGGTCCTGAATGGCTCCGGCAAAAATCTCCGATGCACTCGCGCTGTTTTCATCGACCAGAACCACCAGCGGAAGATCCAGCGAGTCGGCGTCTGTCGTCATATATTCCTCCCGGTTTCCGTCCCTGTCCTCCGTGTAAAGGATCAGCCCCTCCGGCAGAATCAGATCCAGCATATCACAGACGGTCGTCAAAACGCCGCCCGGATTGGAGCGAAGATCCACGATAAGGGCTTCCATCCCCGCCTCCTGCAGGTCAGCCAGCGCCGTCTCAAACTGCTCGGTCGTCGCCTCCGTAAACTCGGAAACCGCAATGTATCCCACCGAATCGTCCAGCATATCGCTGCTCACCGTGGGAAAAGTCAGGTTTTTCCGCGTGATATCGTACTCCAGTTCCTCGCCGTTGCGGTATGTAATCAGATGAACCGTCGTGTTCTCCTCTCCCCGGATATGGGTGACCAGCTCCGACAGTTCCATGGAGGTCGCCTCGTAATCGTCCACCATATAGATCACATCGCCGGCCATCAACCCGGCTTCCTGAGCCGGCGACCCGTCATACACGCGGACAACCGTGACCTGCATTGTCTCCGCATCCTGCTGCAGGCTTGCGCCGATTCCGCAGTAGGTTCCCTCGAGCGAGCTCTCCAGCAGGTCCTCATACTCCTCCGCGGTGTAGTATTGGGAATAAGCATCCAGATTCGCAAACAGGCCCTCGTACAGCCCTTCCCTCAGGTCCTCGATATCTACATCCTCATAGTAGGTGCTCTGAATATAAGCCGCCAGCGTCTCAATCTTTTCGACCGTTTCGGTGTCCAGCACCTGCTCATAGGAGGACAGAGAAATCAATCCGGTTCCCACTCTCGTCATCACGGCAAAGACCCCGACAGTCACCACAACCGCCACGATCACGCCCGCGAGAAATCCCTTCGCAAATCCCCGGGTTTTCTTTTCTGCTCTCTTTTCCGGCTTCTCCCGTAAAACGTCATCTGTCCGATCGCTCTCGACCGGGAACTCTGTTTTTCCCTCAGTCTTATCTTCTCTCATCTTCTCTTCATTATTCCTCACGGCCGGACGATATCTCCGCAGCCGCCGGTCTTCATACCTTTCTCATCCTGACAGTTTATGCCGGGCAGGCAGATATCAGACCATTTTGCCGCGACATTCTGCAAAACACACCGTTTTCTCTTACACCTGTATGTGCCGATGCACCGTGACACGGCTTCCGATATAGCCGATGCCGATGCCGAGAATCAGACCCACCGGAAGCAGGATCGTAAACACGCTTCTCGCCGAGACAAAGTTTATCATATTGCTCAAAAATCCGAACCGATCCGCCACATAGCCGATCACCCTGCCGTATCCGACATAGAGGATGGCCAGCGGAATGATCGCACCGACCGCGCCGGTCAGCACACCCTCCACGACAAACGGTGCCCGCACAAAATAATCCGTCGCGCCGATCATCTTCATGATGCCGATCTCCTCCTTGCGCACCGTGATACCGGTCCGGACCGTGTTGCTGATCAAAAACACTGCAACACAGATCAGGATCACAATGATCGCCACCGAAATGACACCGATCAGCTTATTGGCATCCGAGAGGGTATTTGCCACCGTCTCGGACTGACGAACCTCCCGGACCGCATCCAGGCCCTCCAGATACTCTGCCAGGACCTGCTGCTGGGAGATGTCCTCCATATAGATCTCGTAGGATGCCTCATTGGCCAGCGGGTTCTCCGAACCGAAGGCCGTCGCCAGCTCCTCATTGCCTTCAAAATAAATCTCCTTGTACTCCTCCCACGCCTGATCGGCGGAAATGTAATTGAAGCGGGAGACCTCCGACCGGGACGCAATCTCCATACCGATCTGGTCAATGCGCTCCTGCCCCGTTCCCTCGTCGAAAAAGATCGTGATCGCCACATCGGACTCCACATCGTTCATCACGCTCTGGAAGTTGACCAGGATCGAGTAAAAAATGCCGAAGAGGAAAATGCAGGCCGCCATCGTTGCGATGGATGCAATGGAAAAAATCTTGTTGATCCAGACGTTGCGGATCCCCTCTTTGAATGTATAACCTATTGTGCTGAATTTCATATCATTTCACCGCCCATCTGTGTATCGCTTACCACATGCCCCTGCTGCAGCGTGATCACGCGCTTGTTCATCTGTGAGACGATCTCCATATTGTGGCTTACCACCAGAACCGTCGTGCCGTTTTTGTTAATCTCCTCCAGAAGCTTCATGATCTCCCATGCGTTGCCCGGATCCAGATTTCCCGTCGGCTCATCCGCAAGAAGGATCTTCGGCTGGTTGACCAGCGCACGGGCAATCGCCACACGCTGCTGCTCTCCGCCAGAGAGCTGGTTCGGTTTGGACTTGTACTTTGCCGCCAGTCCCACCTCGGACAGAACCTTCGGCACCTTTTTCTTGATCGAGCGGTTCGACGCGGAGATCGCCCGCTGGGCGAAGGCGACATTGTCATAGACATTCTTATCCTTCAACAGGCGGAAATCCTGAAATACACAGCCGATATTCCTGCGGAAATACGGAACCTGCTTCCGGGAAACCTTGCTCAGATTCTTCTTATTAATAATGATCGTCCCGCTGGTGGGCTCAAGCTCCTTCAGGAGCAGCCGGATCAGCGTGGATTTTCCGGAACCGCTGTCGCCCACGACAAAAACAAATTCGCCCGGATCGATATGTATATTCACACTGTCTAAGGCAGGGATGCCTTCAATGTAGGCTTTGCTGACATTTTTTAACGTAATCACTCTGATTATCCTCCTATATTTGTGATAATAGAAAAGGGGGCACCCGCTCACAACATCCTGCCCCCATAAAATATCGCATGTTCCAAAATGCTACGGTTCAGCGCACATGCTCTCTCAGCTGAACTGCTGCTTAATAATCCATCTTCTCCATATACTTCATGTACTTGACGACCATCAGCGCGATCTTGAACGTGATCGCATCCTCAAAGGCCCTCAGATCCAGCCCCGTGCTCTTCTGAAGCTTATCCAGCCTGTACACCAGCGTATTGCGGTGGATGTACAGCTGACGCGATGTCTCGGAGACATTCAGGCTGTTCTCGAAAAACTTATTGATCGTGGTCAGTGTCTCGTCATCAAACTCATCGGGAGACTTCCCCTCGAAGGTCTCCTTGATAAACATCTTGCACAGCGGAATCGGAAGCTGGTAGATCAGACGCCCGATTCCCAGCGTGGCGTAGGCGACGATGTTGCGGTCCTCAAAGAAGATCTTGCCGACATCCAGCGCCATTCGCGCCTCCTTGTATGAACGGGAAACCTCCTTGATCTCATTGACCACCGTGCCGAACGCAACATGAACCGAAGGATCGCCCTTGAAAAGGCCGTATATCACCTCCGCGGTCTTGTTGAGCTCCTCAAGGGAATCCGCGTCGCCGACCTCCTTGACAACGATGATGTTTCGCTCATCCACCGCCGTGACAAAGTCCTGAACCTTTCCCTCAAAGATGCTGCGGACACGATCCAGCTCATTGCCGTCCTTGTCGTGGTCTGTCTCTATAATATATACCACTCTTCTTGCGTCGGTTTCAATATGAAGCTTTTTGGCACGGTTGTAAATATCTACCAGCAGGAGATTGTCCAGAAGCAGATTCTTGATAAAATTATCCTTGTCAAAGCGCTCCTTGTATGCGATCAGAAGATTCTGAATCTGGAACGCGGCGATCTTGCCGACCATGTAAACGTCATCGCTGTCGCCGTAGGCCAGAAGAACATACTCCATCTGGTGCTCATCAAATACCTTGAAAAACTGACATCCCGAAACCACCTGACTGTCCGCGGGGGAATCCACAAAGGCAACCGCAGGTTCGATAAACCGATCCGCCTCCGCAAATGTACTCGCGAGAATCTTTCCCTCGGTATCAATCACGCACAAATCGATCCGGGTGATATTTTTCAGTCCGTCAATTGTTGTCTGTAAAATCTGATTCGAAATCATTATCAGCGCCTCCCCCTGTCGGCATCGCTGCCCCCTGTCGTCATTTGTTCCTATTTTAAGACAAAACACCCAAAAAAGTAAAGGGTATTTCCGAAAAAAATTCTGCAAATTGAATCAATTTTGATGTCAAGGGTTATTTTTCAACCGGTAAAATACCGGCAATATATACAAAACCGCAAAAAGCAAGGAAAAATATTTCACAAAATAATTTTTGGCCCGAAAAGTTTTCCACATTTAAGTTTTTAGATTTTTCGCCATTTTTTGGAC
>JAJPYF010000080.1 GCA_021205085.1 Clostridiales bacterium
AATCAGTAGCATTCTGGTCGCCGTTCAGATAATCGGTCAGATAGCGGATGCCGCGCTCCAGACACATCAGCCAGACCGCGTAATTGATCAGCTCCTTCTCCTTATCTGTGAGGATTTTCCCCATCTCATCCGCATAGCCCTGCAGCAAAAACCGGTACATTTCCAGATCCAGCTCGATATCGCCGGATCGCTCGTCCACATCATACGTGGCTGCAGCCGCGCGGACGGCATCCCCGAAATCGAGAATGGAGGCCCCCGGCATCACGGTATCAAGATCGATCAGGCAGATCGCCTTCCCCGTGGCGGAATCGGCCAGAATGTTGCTGTAGTGGGTATCGTTGTGCGTGACCCTGAGCGGAATCTGACCGGACTGTATGGCATCCCGAATCCGGGAAAGCTGTCCGGAACGCTCCAACACAAACTGTATCTGCTCCTGACAATCCGAAGTCCGAAAACAGATGTCGCCGCGAACCGCATCGAGAAGCGCGTTCATCGCGGACTTCATATCGTGAAGCTTCGGCATCGTGTAAGAAAGCTGACGGGTATCAAAGCCCCGGAGCCGTCGGTGGAACTGGCCGACAATCCGCCCCACCTCATAAGCGGTTTCAACATCGTCCGGTTTCTCCATCTCCCCGCCCCAGCAGATCATGCGGTAGAGACGGAAATAACTGCCGTGCTCCGTCTGGAGCAGTTGGTTTCCGGCTCTCGTCCGGATAAATGTGATCGTCTCCCGGTCCGGGTCTCTCCCCTCCTGCTCGATCACATCGCGCAGATACTCCGTCACGAGGAAGAGATTGTTCATCACCTCGGTGGGATACTTAAATACCACGTGATTGATCTCCTGAAGGACATAGGCAACCCCTCCGCAGAGAATCTGATATGTATGGTTCACCGTGCCGTGGCCGAGCGGCCTGACTCTGGTGATCTCACCCTCAACCTGAAATTTTCGGATAATCTCCTCAAATCTGCTCATATCCAACTCCATTCCGCAGCTTATCGCAGCGTCAATCTGTCTGTTTCACTCTATGTCTGTTCCGTGCAGCCCGGACACTGCGCACACCCCGACCGACTGTCCGCCACCGTGACACTGTTCTCATAAATGGTGGAAAGCAGACACACTGCCGAAGCCGCGATTCCTTCCTCCCGTCCGGTAAATCCGAGATGCTCCTCGGTGGTCGCCTTGACGCTGACCTGATCTGCCCCGATCCCGAGGGTCTCCGCAATGCACTCTTCCATCCTCTGAATATACGGGCGTATCTTCGGGCGCTGTGCGATGACCGTGGCATCGATATTTTCGATGACATACCGATTTTCAGAAATCAGCTCTCCCACATGCGCCAGAAGCTCCATGCTGGAGATTCCACGGTACCGTTCGTCCGTGTCCGGAAAATGCAGGCCGATATCGCCTAAATGTGCAGCGCCGAGAAGCGCGTCCATAACCGCATGTGTCAGGACATCCGCGTCGGAATGACCGTCCAGCCCGAGCGTGTGCGGGATGTCCACTCCGCCCAGAATCAGGCGTCTGCCCTGCACAAGCCTGTGCACATCATATCCCATGCCAACTCGCATAAAAAACCTCCAAACCGCATACTGAAATCAGTATAGCACAGTTTTTCCGTAAGGTCACTTATTTTTAATTCAAACCGAAAATTCTTTATTCTCTTATAAAATGCCGCTTCAGAATCTCCGCCATCTCGTTCATATGCTTTCTGGCAAAATTCGGGTAATCAAAGTGGCGTTCCTCCTCCGGCAGGGCGTCACGCATCCCCTCCAGACGCTTCGAGAGCAGATAGGTCTTGATGATCATCTGATCGATTTTCCATCTACGATGTCCGTCGCCATAGGAATCGGATGGGTTTAGCTCCGACAGCTCTTTGCGGATGGAGCGGATCATCTCAGCCAGATACTCGATCTGATAGCGGAAACGGATGGGGAAAATCCACTTGTTCGCGGCAAGTGCAATCCCGGCGCCGATCAGAGTATAAATCAGCCGACGCGCCAGAACCACCATGATGGCAGTGTCAATCGTATTCAGGGCGAGCGCGGAACAGGTGATGTAGGCCACGGTCGGCCCGTACCCGGCGGTTCCGTAAATCATAAAATTCGCGATCGTCATAATCACAACTCTGGCCGGAAAACTGCGAAAGACAGAGAACAGGAAAAGACAAATCACAATTCCCGCAATTGTGCCGGTCACCCGCTGCCGTACCCGCTGCATCGTGTGATCCGTGTAGGGAATCATCATAAAAAACACGGAAATGACCAGCCAGTAGATATTCGGCAGATCGGAAAACCATGCAAACGCCAGACATGGTGTCAGCGTAATCACCTGCTGAAGCGCAAACCGGAGACGGAAGCTGCGGATATCCGGCTTCCTCAGGCGAAAATTCAGCCTGTGGTAGTCTGCAGACGGCGTCACGGTCTCGAACTGTGTCCGGAAATCGCGGTAAAGCACCTCCGCCTGTTCCAGACTCCCGTCCTCTTTCGCATTTTGTGTCAGATGATTCAGAATCTGAAAAAACAGAACAAATCGGCAGTACCAGTTCGTTTTCCCTTTCGGGAAGAGACTGGCACGGTTGTATGCGTAAATCTCGGAGCTTGCCTTTTTATTGATCTCACACAGCTCCTGATGTAGACGCAGCTTTTCACTCTCCGGATCCTCGCACGCTTCCGTGTTTTCATCCGGCACATTTCGTTCGGAACAATCGGTATCTTTATCTGCCCTGCACAAAGCGAGCTGTCTTTTGCAGTTCTCAAACCCCTGACGCAGACAGATCGGAAGCGGATCTTTCTCCCGCTCGATTTTGCTCAGAACAAACGTAAAAAGCAGAACCAGAAGGAACGTTGCAAACAGCGCCGCCAGCCGTCTCCCCAGATCCGGAAGTGTCTGCGCCGGAGAGATCTGGAAAAAGATCAGCGCCATACCGGCCGGAAAGTAATTGGTCGGATTGTACTCGTCAATCAGGATGTAAGCGATCCAGAACAGTGCCAGTCCGTTTACAATAATACACAGCGGCAGATTCCAGACTGCCAGAAACGCAAGCACCGCCATGGCTGCAAAGATCGCATAGTTCCGGATCATGCACTCATAGTGATTCCGCATCGTGCGGAAACGCAAAAACGACAGCGTTGCGAACGGACCGATCATCGTGTTTTCCATGCCGAAAAAATAGTAGGTCAGAAAAAAGATCAGCGTCGCCATGATTGTCGGCGCAATGGCGGCCTTCACCGTCGGCTTCAGTTTTTTAAAATCAGGTTTCCTTTGCTTTGTCATCTTTTATCGCAGCTTCTCCAGCACCTGCGTCGTGAGTTCATAATTTTTCTGTACCGACGCAATGTTCAGGCGCTCGCGCGCCGTGTGAATATCCCGCATCTGCGGTCCGTAGGAAATACAGTCAATGCCGGGCATCTTCTCGAGAATCAGGCCGCACTCCACCCCGGCGTGGATGCCTGTGAGAATCGGTGCCTGTCCGGTCAGCTCCCCGTATGTCTCCGCCATGACCTGCCGGATCTTTGAATCCTGCCGATACTCCCATGCGGGATAGTCGCCGCTTAACTCCCACCGGCCGCCGACCATCTCCGTCAGATCCTTCATGCGCTTTAACACCCACTCCTTCTCTGTCGCGGAAGCACTGCGCACCGAAAAGGTCATGGAGAATTCTTTCTTCTCAAGGCGCAAAATCCCGAGATTTAAAGAAGTCTGAACCATGTCCGGAAAGTCCGGCATCATGCGCAGGACTCCGGAGGGCAGATGCTCCAGAAGCGCCGTGAGTGTCTCTGCGGCCCGGCCTGACAAAACTGCCGCACTTGTCTCCTCCTGTCTCGTCAGAGTCAGGAAAAAATCCGGCTCCGTCACCGCATACTCGGCCCGAACGACCGCAGAAAAATCTGCCGCTGCCTCCTCCAGCTTTGCCGCATTCCCGGCAGACGCCACCAACACGGCACGGCATCGATTCGGGATCGCATTATCCTTCTCTCCTCCGGAAAAATCCCCGACAGAAAAGTCTACGGTTTCGCCAACCTGTGCCAGAAATCTGTCGAAAATCAGGTTCGCATTGGCACGTCCGAGATGAATCTGTGCGCCCGAATGGCCGCCCTGTAATCCTCCGATCTCCAGCTCATAAACCACACCGCTTTTCTCTTCACGCGGTGCCGGAGCATAGGCCGTGAAGGTCGCACCTCCCGCACAGCTTGTCAGAAAGATTCCGTCATCCTCCGAGTCCATGTTTAACAGAATCCGGCTTTTCAAATCCGATGTATCCAATACCGCTGCGCCCAGAAGTCCGATCTCCTCATCCACCGTAAACACAGCCTCCAGCGCCGGGTGGCGCAGCGTATCATCCGCGAGGATTGCCAACGCATAAGCAATCGCAATCCCGTCATCGCCGCCCAGAGAGGTTCCCTTTGCGTAAATCCATTCGCCGTCCCCGGTGACGGCAGGCCGCAGCCCCTCCGTCTCCATATCGATATCACAGTCGGCCTCCTTTACCGCCACCATATCCATATGCCCCTGAAGCATCACGGTGTCGGCATCCTCATAACCGGGCGAGGCATCCTTCCATATTATAACATTTCCGCAGCTCTCCTGCCTGCACGCAAGCCCGTGTGCCTTTGCAAATTCCGCGCAGTAATCGCTGATCGCCTGCGTGTTGCCCGAGCCATGGGGAATCCGGCAGATTTCTTCAAAATAATGAAAAACATTTTTCGGCTCTGTATTCTCAAAAACAGACATAAAAACTCCTCCGTTTCACCAGATTTATAACTCTTTCAGTATATGACGCGCGGTCCCCTCGGATACCTCGGTCGCGTAGATATTTTCCCCGAAACATTGAATCCCGCCGATCCGGCTCTGCACAACAAAGCGGAGCTTCCCGTCCCGCACTTTTTTGTCGGTATAGAGCTTCTTCACAAGGGCCTCCCGGTCAATATCGTCCGGGATCCGCACCGGCAGTCCTGCACGGCGCAGGAGAGCTATTATCCGTTCCACATCTTCATCACTCAGGAAACCGAGATGGCGCGACAGGTGTGCCTCCGCTACCAGTCCGATTGAGACGGCCTCCCCGTGCAGCAGACGATAATCGCTGACTGTCTCAATTGCCCGGCCGACCGTGTGGCCGAGGTTTAAGATCTCCCGTAGTCCGCTCTCGCGCTCATCCTGCATAACGACATGGTATTTAATCTGACAATTCCGCTCCGCCACATGCTCACAGGGTATCTTCTCCACACGGAGAATTTCTTCCAGATGCTCCTCCAGATAAGAAAAAAACGCCTCGTCCGCCATGCAGGCGTGCTTGATTGTCTCCGCCATGCCGCTGCGGATCTCCCGCTGCGGGAGTGTTTTCCATGTATCCAGATCCAGATAAACCTTCTCCGGCTGATTGAACAGGCCGATCAGGTTGGTCGCCAGCGGCGTGTCGACCGCCGTCTTCCCGCCGACGGACGCGTCCGCCGCCGCGAGGACCGTCGTCGCATAGTTGATAAAAGGAACGCCTCTGCCGTAGGTACCGGCGACAAAACCGGCAAGGTCTGTCACGACGCCGCCGCCGACCGCAATGATACAGCAGTCCCGCCGGTATCCGGCTGCAAGCATGGCATCCTCTATCATTGCCTTCGTCTCACGGGTTTTGCTCTTCTCCCCCGCCTCAAAGACAAACAGATCCGCCTGATATCCCTTCTCCCGAAGCGCCACCAACACAGGGCGCGCATACAGCGGTTCAACATTGGTGTCCGTGACAACTGCAAACTTGTGCACTTTCCCCGCCAGCCCGCTTGCTATATCATTTATAAGTACCGGGATCAGGCCGTAGCCGATCTCAATTTCATACGAATCATCCACGACTCTTTTTAACTCAACCTGAAATTTTGCCATCAGAAAACCTCCGAAACGATTTGATTTGAAGTATAGCATCAAACATGAAAAAAGAAAAGGGCATCTGGGAATCCTGTTACACAGTTTTAGCGTATTCGTACATCGGTTAAGGTTTATGTTGCGAATCGACCGAGCCGGCAGGCGAGAAACGGCGCAAGAAATTTGTCTATAAAAAGTTATCCTTAAAACAACCTCATCTGAAAGGTTGCTTCATCCACCAGTGCTTTATGCGTATTCTCAACAGTAATCCAGTCCTCCTCCGGTCTCTCCATAAGGCGCTTGTCTTTAAACGAACGCGTCTGGTACCGGCAGCTTACCAGCTTACCCAAATAGATGGGATTGCTGAGAATCTTGTAAACCGTCCCTTTCGCCCATATAAAGGATTATGGTTCTGAAGTATCTGAGGATTTTGCAGCGGTGCAGGAGGCTATGGGCGGCATCTGCCTGAAACAGGGCAGGATTTCAGAAGCCTCGGAGCATTTCAAAAAAGCAACCAGTATTTATGAAATCATATGGGAAGACTCACCGGAGCAAATTGAAGCAAAATATCAGGAAATCGGCGAGCTTTACCCGCAGGCAGGAATCGGGCTTGCACAAAAATTCCTATCACAGAGATAATATAAGGATTATCATAGGCAGACAAAAAGCTGGCTCTATTTTGAACCATCTTTTCGTCTGCCTATTTATATTTTTCACAGAGTTTTTCGAGCTTCAGAAAATCATTACACCTCTTTGTCAGAGCAGACCGCTCTCCTTCGGCTTTCAGGCGATATAAATTCAAAGCATTTTTTCTGATTTTCTCCTGTATAGACTTTATGTACCGGTATTCTGCCAACAGAAGCGCCTTGTACTGCGGATTGCGTTCCTTTGAAATATCAACATATGTATAGCTTCCAGCCGGAACCGGAAACATATTATTAAGGTTGATAACTGCATAATTCTTGATTTTTACAAAATCCAGCCCTTCAGGCATCCGCCGATGCTTTTCCTTAAAAGAGGAGAGCGGAGCAAAATAATCCAAACCATGAATATGCAGCACGACTCCTATGTAAGCCCTTTCATTCTGTTGCCCTTTCTGGCTATTATGATACAGATGCGGTGCATACGGCAATAAATAATCTATATAAGCAGCCGATACCCGGTATAACTTAATGTTGTCCATTCTCTTTTCTCCCTCTATTATTCAGACAACCTGTAGCCCTATCTTTCTTTCGCAACATCCAGTAATACATTATCGCGGCTCTGCGCACAAAACAAACGGAGACAGGCTACCCTGCCTCCGCTGTTACTATCGCACTCAGAGCGGCGAAACACTCTCTCGTAACTTTCTTGCATAAGGGTCAAGAGAAACCCGCTTTATAACTTTCTCATTCAGGGCTGAGATACACCCGCTGTTAGCTATATCTATTATATGCAATCAAGCAAGGAAAATCAACAGATTTTCAAAAAAAGTCAAAATCCACTCAATTCCCATTCAATGAGCTTTTCTCCCCTTTCCGATAAACTATTTCTGCAAGCAAGCAGTACC
>JAJPYF010000021.1:0-23061 GCA_021205085.1 Clostridiales bacterium
CAAATCGTCCCGATAATTCCCGTCTCGCGCCCGGCTCCGGCCGATAATTTAAAAGGAAAGGATTGTTGACTTTTCAATTTTAATGTATAGTATATAGGGAAAAGAAATACGAGAGGAAAACAGCATGAAAAAAATCATTCTCACCGGCGGCGGAACCGCCGGACATGTGACTCCGAACATCGCTCTGATGCCCCGTTTGAAAGAGTTGGGCTATGAAATATACTACATCGGATCCTATCACGGGATTGAAAAAGAGCTGATTGAAAAGGAAAACATCCCGTACTACGCGATCTCTTCCGGGAAGCTCCGCAGATACTTCGATCCCAAGAACTTCTCCGATCCGTTTAAGGTGGTCAAGGGCTACGCGCAGGCGCGGCAGCTGATGTTCCGGCTGAAACCGGACATCGTCTTTTCAAAGGGCGGTTTTGTCAGTGTGCCCGTCGTTCTGGCGGCCAAACATGCAAAGGTGCCGGTGATCATTCACGAGTCCGACATCACGCCGGGGCTCGCCAACAGGCTCTCGATCCCGTCGGCCACGAAAATATGCTGCAACTTTCCTGAGACGCTGGAGCACCTTCCGGAAGGGAAAGCCGTTGTGTCCGGCTCCCCCATCCGCCGGGAACTGCTGCACGGAGACCGGCAGAAAGCCTATACATACACCGGCTTCACATCGGATCTGCCGGTTATCCTGATCATCGGCGGCAGTCAGGGCTCCCAGTTGATCAATGAGACCGTCCGCAGGCTGCTCCCTGACCTGCTCCCCCGCTGGCAGGTCATTCATCTCTGCGGAAAGGGCAATCTGGATCCAACGCTCCACCACAGAACCGGATATGTACAGTATGAGTACATGAATGAGGAGCTGGCAGACCTCTTTGCGGTTGCCGATCTGGTCATCTCCCGCGCCGGCGCCAATGCGATCTGTGAGCTGCAGGCACTGGGCAAACCGAATATCCTGATCCCGCTGTCGCGCGCAGCCAGCCGCGGCGACCAGATCCTCAATGCGAAATCCTTCGAGAAGCAGGGATTCAGCTATGTTCTGGAGGAAGAGGAGCTCAGCGAAAAAACGCTGGCTGACGCCATCTCCTCAGTCTGGGAAAACCGTCAGACTTACATCTCGGCCATGCAGGAAAGCCGGAAATCGGATGCCATCGAGATCATCACCAACCTGATCGAGCAGCTCCGAAAAAAATAAAAAATCATTGCGCAGGGAGACGCCGTCAGCAGAGCTTACGAGAGCTCCCTGCACACCTCTGCAATCTCCTCTGCGGACAGATCCGCGTGATTCCATCCGAGCTTTTCCTCGTTCCCGTCTCCGATATAACGCGGAATCAGATGCATATGGAAATGGAAAACAGTCTGTCCGGCCACCTCGCCATTGTTCTGCACGATATTGAATCCGTCGCATTTTAAAATACCCGTCATCTTCGTGGCAAGCTTTTTCGCCAGGACAAAAACCTTCGAAGCATACTCATCCGGCAGATCATAAATATTTGCCGCGTGATACTTCGGCAGAATCAGCGCATGTCCCCGTGTCGCCGGACTGGCGTCCAGAATAACCGTGAACATCTCGTCCTCATAGATCACATTGGCCGGAATGTCTCCGCAGGCCAGTTTGCAGAAAATACAATTGTCATCCTTCATCATTGAAAACCTCCTGTCGCAATTCATCTCATTTGTGATTCACAATCACCGTTTTCTGTGTTTTCAGTATAAAGAATTCACCCCGAAAAATCAATCCATTCCGACAGACCGCCGGCACAATACCGAGAATTCCTCCGTGGCAAAAACCAGACTGTCTCCCTCCCGCACCTCCGTCGGGGTATTCATCGGCACCAGTTTGCGGTTCAGATAGGTTCCGTTCGTTGAATTATAGTCTTCTACAAAAAGCTTGTCCTCCTGCAGAGACAATCTGGCATGAATCCGGCTGACCGTTCTGGACTGCAGGACCCCGTTTACCTTCTGGCTGTCTGTGCCGATCCAGAACGGAAAATCCGTCAGACAGATATCCTTCTCCATCCCGTCTCCCCGATACGCCAGTTCCCATGTCTTTACCAGATTCTGTTCCGAGAAAACCTCTGTCTGCCCGCTCCCGCCGATATTTTCCGCCGCGTAGAGAATTTCCCGCTCCTCCTCCAGGATTTCCCTGTACCGGATTTTTTTCTTTCCGCGCCGTTCTTTTCTCCGGTGCCCGCGTTCCTGCGGTGTCTCTTCCGCCGGGAACTCCGGTTCGCTCCGGTCTGCGGAGAGCAGGCCGTTGCTTTTCTTTCCATACCCGCTCCGTTCCGCGTCTGCCTCTTCCTGCACAGAATGCTTCATGGCTCCGGCTATGCCCTGTCCGACAGGTACATTTTCCTCCCGGGCCGCCTGCAGGCACTCCACACAGTCCGAAATCACAAAATCCGACTGTGCGCAGCGCTCATACATCTCATACCCGATCCGGACGGCGGCCGGTTCCGAATGATCCAGCTTTTGAAGAATCTCCTCGAATAACTCCTTTATCCCCTGCGCCCGCTCTTCCCGAAGTCCCGGTATATAACAAAAGCGAAGCTGTTTTGAAAACCGGTCAAAATAAATCATCCCCGTTGAGAAATAAATATCCGCATCATCCAACAGATATTCTTCCATAACAGACTTCATCCCGATCAGGTTTTCCAGCAGGAGACACAGCTGCTTTTTCCCCACCGCCTCCAGAGAATACTGCTTCTCCAGAGACTGCATCCCCGTCACATCATACCAGTATTCAACTTGTCCATCCTCTATGATCACCTGAAACTGCAAAAGGCAGGGGATTCTGTTATTCTGAATCATTTTTAAAGCATATTGCTCAAACGGATAATCCGCCTCCTTCACAATCATGTGGCTTTTCTTTGCCGTCCTCAAATATTCGACCTTCATCTCTTTGTCCTTTCATGGCGCTTTTCACTGCAGCGCCTCCCATATTCCTTCCAGCATATCCTGCCGCAAAAAATACGTTCTTGTATCCAGTTCGATCAACGCATCCACATCCTCGCAGGTCTGCCAGACATTTTCATACCAGTCCATAGAGAGATGCAGCATAAACGCGATCAGCAGAATAATGATCGGAAAGAGGAACACAGCCTCCACGGTAAAGGATCCGCGGCAGGTCCGCAGTCTGCGTTTCGGAGCACCCTCTCCGTCATTTTTCACTCCGGTCTTTCCGATTCGATCCGGTTTCTTTCTCGTCATATCCATCCGTTTTCCTTTCCGCCTCTTTTCTTTTCCGAGGCGCCTCAAACTACCCTATCCGCTCAACGCCAGCATACCTACCCACGCTGCCAGGACAAACGGAAGAAACGGCAGTCTTTCTTTCCGCGTGCATTTTCTGCCAATCACCAAAACACCCCCAACGGCTCCGCAGGAAACGGCGGCCAGCAGCAACAGTTCGATATTTTGCCACAGCCCCAGATACAATCCCGTCGCGCAGAACACCAATCCGTCCCCGACTCCGATGCTCTCTCTTGTCGCCAGCGCACTCAGGAGCAGGATTCCTCCGACACAGCTTCCGCCCAGCATCTCTCCCCATGAGATATCTGTCAAAAAACAGGAAATCCACAGTCCCTCCGCTCCGCATGCGCCCGCCAGTATAACCGGTACCTCTTTCTTTTTCAGATCAATCCATGCCAGAATAAACAAAAATCCCAGCAGAACACATTCGCTCACCTGATTTGCCATATTTTTCCCCAACTTTTCTCATTGTAGCTTCCAGGCCGCTCGACCGATTACGGACAGCACTTTGAGCAGGCATGGCGATCCCCTGCCTGATCTGCCCGGACTCTGTAGATCGTCCGTTTCAAGCCGCTGCAGGACAGGTCTCCGTGATACTGCGTTCCGTAATCCGTGATGTATGCCATGGTACTTCCCTGATAACAGCTGCAGGCATAATAGATGCCGCCGCTCCGATTTCGTAGCGTATCCAGTGCGGCGACCGGCACGCTTCGCACTGACAGTTTCAGATAGGAACACTCCGCGCTCTTATGGTAGGCAGTCCCCTCCGGCGTGATGTAGACATATTCATCCTCCCCGTCCTCCGTCCCGCCGATATCCCCGGTCCACTTTTTCATACTGACGCACTGTTTTACCGGCAACGAATCAAGCCTCCAAAACGAAACCGGCAGCTGCGCCTCATAGGTCGCAACCAGCGTCACATAATCGCCGGACAGGTCGGAGGAGAGCAGCGAGACCCCGATCAGACCCGTCGGCAGAACGGATTCCTCATATCCGTGCTCTCTCATATAAGTGCGAAACAAAACCTCCGCCTCCGCCAGAGAAATCACCTCATGCTCGTCCTCGCTGTCCTGAAAGGAAACCGCCGTCATCCGCGCCGCGTACTGCAGGCCGGCATTCACCTGCGCCTGCAGCGAGATCACCGGGAACACACCGATCACAACCACCGCTGCAAACAGGAAAACCGGAAGCACAAAAGCAGCCTCCACCGTAAAGCTGGCTCTTGCGCGGACACATTGCAGTGCTTTTGCGTGTGCAGCATAGTGGGATACATAAGAAACAAAACCAGAGAGCATCCGCATTTGATTTGAGAGAGATTTTTGTAGATTTTGGCTGTGCCTGTTCTGTATTCTGTATCTTTGCAAAAGCACTGTAATATGCCCGCCTCCTTTCTCCGGTCTCCTACTCTGAAAAATAAATTCCGGACTCGTCCGTAAAATGCAGCGTTCCGAATGAATTCTGTCCGAGGGTGACAAAATTCCAGAACAGCGGGTATGCCTCATACTCATATTCACATACCGCCCTGCACACCATCTGATCCATCGCTGTGCCGGTATTCTTTTCCACCATATCCATTGCCCGCTGTGTCAGCTTCTGCTCTGAGGTTGTCCACATAAGAATCTGCAGATAGTTGGCATAGGACAGCCCCTTTGTCTGGCTGCTCCCCTCTGCCGCGTAAACAGAGGATGACAGACTGCCAAGCTCCGTATGCCACTGATCCGCCGTCTTTACCAGAGAAACCTTGCCGCCCTCCAGCAGAATCCGGACATCACTGACGGACTCCGCATAGGCCCACGCCGCCAGCAGCCCCTGCTGCACCAGCGGTTCCAGCTCCGGCTGCCCTACCATGGAAACCAGCACTGCTGCAATCGCAGCCGCCTCCCGCTGCTTCTCCGCGTTCGTCTCCAGATATACCAGATTCGCCGCCTCGCGCAGCAGGAGAAGTCGGCGCACAACCGCTTTCAGGTTTTCCTGATCCCCGGCCTTTCCCGCGATCATATATTCCAGTTCATAATCCAGCGCGTGATCGCCGGAATCCTCCGATGCATCCAGAAAATATTGATCCAGATAGAGATAGAACAACAGCTTATCCGTAACCGTTTCACTTTCGGATGCGGTCAGGCTCCCGCTCTCCAGCGTGCGGTTCCCGACACATCCGCTTAGCTCGATGGATTTCTGCGAAATACTCTCCTCCGGCAATACGATCGCAAGAATCCCGTTCTTTCTCATCTTTTTTACCCATTCCAGAGGATTCTCCGTCATTTTCACTTCCGGAAGCGCCGCCTCCGCGCCGGAGGATGACACCCCGCCGTCATCAGCGGATCCGTCCGATGTACCCGCATCCGGGGAAGCCGTATCTCCTTCCGTCTGCGCATCTCCCGCAGCTGCGGACTCCAGAGCTTCCAATGCGTCCAACGCCTCTTCC
Source organism: Clostridiales bacterium (assembly GCA_021205085.1). Classification (GTDB taxonomy): domain Bacteria; phylum Bacillota; class Clostridia; order Lachnospirales; family Lachnospiraceae; genus Eubacterium_I. The sequence continues at coordinate 5,672 of JAJPYF010000021.1, forward strand.
TCCAGATCCGTCTGCGCCGACTCATCCTCCCCCGTGATCCATGCCATCATCGCCTGCGCCGCCGTTTCCCCCAGATTCTGCTTCATCATCTGCGCCGCCTGTTCCCGAAACGCACTTCCCCCGTCATCCGATGCAAGCTGGTAAGCCGTGGTCGTGACCTCTGAGAGATGAACCTGAAGCATGTAATAATTATCCTGAACCGTATCCGCAGCCGTCAGATTCCCCTCAATCGCGGACTGCTGCAGCGCTTCAAGACCATCCAGCTCCGGGAGGTCGCCCTCCTCTGCCTCCCAGAACATCAGATGATAATTTTTCCATACATCGCGGTTGTAAGAGGCAAGCACCGTATCCCTCGCCTGCATGGTGCTGACCTGTGCGTTGGCTTTCAGTCCGCAGACGCGGGCCGCCTCCAGAAAGGCAAAGACCGCCGAGAAAAAGCAGGTCAGCAGCAGCGCCAGAAAAATCGTAATGCTGCCCTTTTTCATCAGAGGGTCCCCGCCTGACTGCTGATGTTGGAAAACGTATTGTTCACCAGCGTCGTCAGCTGATTTTTGAAAATGAGGATCAACCCGATAATCACAACCAAAATCAAAATAATTTCCACGGTTCCGATTCCGTCCTCCTCCCTCATCAGGTGACTGATTTCCCGGATTTTCATCATTATCTTCGTCATTATTCTTTTCTCCTTCCCCTACATACCGGTCAGCGCCGGCAAAAGCAGAACGACCAGAACCAGCACCAGCATGACCAGCATCGGAAATAAAAGCTTTGACCCGGCCTCTTCTCCCATTTTCCGCGCCCGGTTTCGCCGCATCTCCAGAGCATCCTCGGATTCCCGCTGCAGCAGCTCCCGGATGTCCCGTGTCCCCCTTGACAGGTTCTGTGCCAGTATGGAGCTGAATCTGCGGTACGGCATCAGGCCGATCCGGCTGCCGAACCGCTCATACGCCTCCCGCTCGCCTCTCCCCTCTCTGATCTCGCGATATGTGATCCGCATTTCCTCCAGGAAAGCGCACTCGCCCGGTCTGACGCCCCCACGTCCTCCCGCGCCCTGCCGCTCTCCCGCAAGGATCCGTTCCCACGCCCTGCGAATCGTCATGCCGCTGTCCAGCAGTACGGCAAACCGATCTACCATCTGCGGATATTCAAACGCAAGCTGCTCTCTTCTCCTTTTCTGCCGCGCTTTTTCGTCCTGTTTCTCTTTTCTCTCCAGACAGACCGCCGCCGTTACTCCAATAAGCAGGACAAACAGCCACTGCCGGTTCTCCTCCGCAACCCAGATCACACGATACCCCGCAACCGAATCCGGAAGCGCAAACGCCACCGCTTCCCGGCTCTCCTCCTCTGCCTGCTGCGCTGCTTTTGCAAGCTCCCTTGCCATCCACTCCGCGCTTCCTTCCTCCGGCGGCAGAACGAGAACCGTGTAGGTCTCGATCTGTATAACATCGTCGTAGGAAAAGCGGACTGAAAATTGCACCAGTTCCCCCTCTTCCCCAAGTTCATTCGTCACAACCGTCCCGTCTTCGGCAAGAATCCCGGGTTCACCGCTCTCATAGGAAACCGCAACCAGCCCGTCACAGGCCGATACGGGAAAAACCAAATCCTGCCGCACCTCGTTTGCGGAGGCGTTCTCCCCCAGATATTCCGCTTCCCACCCGGTCACCGCCTCCTCCAGCAGTTCCGCGATCTCCTCACTGCTTCGCCGGACGGCAGCGACCTCCAGCTCAAGTTCCTGTTTCTCTGTTCCCGCCTGCGCTCCGTCGGAATCCCCCAGATCCGTTTCCGGCAAGTCCAGCCAAAACAGGAACGTGCGGCTCTCGGCGCTTTGCCCCTCTTCGCCGCGCTCTACGATCCCGGCAGAATTCCCCTCATCCGCCCGATCACGAACCCATATCCCTGCGGCCAACAGCGCCGTCAGGACAAGGATCCACACACTTCTCCTGTGGGACGCGAGGATCCCCCGCAGCTTTCCCGATCTCTGCTTTTTCTCAATCTTTCTTTTCATCTTACATACCGCATCCCGTTATACCGGAATGTCCGTCAGCCGCTCAGCCCAGTACATACATCCCAGATACCCGGCCAGACAGACACTCATCGCCGCTATGCCCAATGCGTTATGGTACAGCGCGCTGACATAGGAGGGCGAACTGATCGTCACAAACAGCAAAATCCCCGGAAGCAGCAGATCCATCATCCTTAACTCCATTTTCTTTGAAGCAACAGCCGCCTCAATATCCGCCAGAATCTCTTCTTTTCTCTGCATCCGTCCGGTTGTCGACCGGATGATCTCCGTCAGATTCCCGCCGCTGCGCTTTGCATAGGAAAACACCTCGGAAAAATCCCGGATCTCCTGAACCCCGCTCTCTATGGCAAAGTCGTACAGAATTTTCTCCAACGGCTCATTCACCGCCAGTCTCTGATTCATTCCGTGCATCTGCATACAAAACTCCGCATCGGATCCGTACAGTGCAGCGAGCTCCTCCTCCGCCTTTCTCCATGCGTTTTCCATAGAGTACCCGGCCGTCAGAGACCCGGCCACCATCTGCATGCCGGATATGAACTGCCGCTGGAGGGTCTGGGTACGCATCCGCATCCACCGTTTCTTCCGCCTGTTAATATAGAAAGGAACGAGAAACACGCCAAGCACCATCGCCCACGCAGAACGATAGAAGACGAATGCCGCACCCATGGAACACAAAATGCCGAAACCAAGCTCACGTGCCAGCCATCCCGGTGGCAGGCGCGTATGATATCGCCCGTCACCCCTTCGGTGCTGATCCGAGAAATTCCCGATACGCCTCCTCCAATCCTTCAGCCTGAAGCTTTTCGGTGTGCTGTAAATCTTCTTCTTTTTTCCATATGCCATAGATTTTCCCCTCTCTTTCTTCCTTCTCCTCAAACTGATATAGGGTGCGCAGACGGATCCGTCCGTTCCGGATCCCGTTCACCTCCGATATCCGCAATACCTTTCTGCTCCTGTCCCGCAGCCGTCCGAGATGCACGAGAATGTCGATGCCCGAGGCAATCTGTCTCCGAATCGCCTCCATGGGAAGATCCATGCCCATGAGAACCATCGTCTCCAGGCGGGACAGCATGTCCTCACTGCTGTTGGCATGTCCCGTGGATAACGACCCGTCATGTCCGGTATTCAGGCTCTGCAGCATATCCAGCGCCTCCGCGCCGCGCACTTCCCCGACAATAATGCGGTCCGGCCGCATCCGCAGCGCTGTCCGGATCAGATCCCGGATGGTGATATCCCGTGAACCGCTGCCGTTGCTCTGCCTCGTCTCCAGCCGCACGAGATTTTTCACGGAACGCATCTGCAGCTCCGCCGAATCCTCGATCGTGACCACTCTCTGCGAGGGCGGGATATGCTCTGACAGCGCATTCAGAAACGTCGTCTTGCCTGACCCCGTTCCGCCGGAGACAAAAATGTTATACCCGGCTCTCACCAGCAGGATCAGAAACCCGGCCGCCTCCTCCGACAAAGAGTCCAGACCGACCAGGCGCTCCATGGTCATGGGATCCTTCGGAAACTTCCGGATAGAGATTGCCGAGCCGTCAATGGCGATCGGCGACAGCACCACATTTACACGGGAGCCGTCCTCCAGTCTCGCATCCACAATCGGCTGCGCCTCGTTTACCGTGCGGTTGACGCTTCCGACAATCTGCTGGATCACATCCGCCAGCTTCTCCCCCGTCAGGCTGCCGCCCTCCCACGGAAAGATCTGCCCTTTTTTCTCATAAAAGATATGCTGCGGCCCGTTGATCATAATCTCGGTGATTTCATCATCATCCAACAGATCCTGAATCACATCCAGCTTCCGGAAGGAGTTGAAAATATGCCGCTGATACTCCGCCCGTTCTCTCAGCGAGAGCAGATGCTCCCGTCCGTATCGGCTGATCTCCCCGGCAATACACTGTTTCAGCTCCTCATCGGAGAGATCCCGCGACAAATCCATCCTGTCTAACAGGCGCATCCGTATCTCCTGCCACTGCTCTCCCGCCATAAAATCCTCTCCTCACATATTCAGATACCGCCGAACCTGCTGCCCCACCTCTCCTCCGATCCACTCATGGATCAGATGAAGCCCCGGAAGATCCGCCCGAACCTCCCTCAGATATACCGGCTCGGCCGTCCTCCCGTCATCTCCGACGCAGAGACGGATCAGCTCCGTCCAATCCTCCCTGCAGCAGCCGGAGAGCAGATCCTCCCCGGTCAGATGAAAAATGCGCGATGCCCTGCGGAAAAACGCCTCGCACCCGCAGCAGCTTGTCCCGACCGCAACAACCACATACTCATATTCGCTCCGCCGTTCCACCGCATGAATCAGCCGGCCGATATCCGTCTCCCGAAGCTCATGCAGAACCATCGGATTGGCGGGTGGCAGAATATAATCCGTCTGCTCCAGCTTCCTCACGCAGGCATCCAGACACAGGGGCCGGTCAGCCGCAGCCTCCGCGAAGAGATCGGTCAGATCCGCCCCGGATTCCAGAAGAAACAGCCGCTCCATCCCGCAGCACTCTGAGAAATTCAGATACAAAACCCCCTCCTTCTCACCCAGAATCTGGGCACAGACCAGAGAAAACACAAGGAGTGCGGGCATCCCCTGATCACTCGTGACCGCAATCCATTTCTGTTTCGTCCGGGCTGCCGCGACCGGCATAACACGGTTCATCTGCCGATACCGCGTCATGATTCCCTGATACAGCTTTTCACAGGATTGGTAACGCCAGACGGCGTCTTCCTCCTCCCGGTTCTCCGACAGAAGAATGCACTGCGGCGCCTCCTCCCGCTCCCGAAGCTGCGCGAGAAACGCTTCCGACCCGACCCACACAACATGGTCCTCCTCCGACCGGACAGTCTGCGGATCGTCCGCCAGCCCCACCTGAATCTGCGCGCCCAGACGCGATGTCAGATACAGCGCCAGCTTCCTCATATAAGACGGTTCAAATCCGCCGATGACAATAGCAATATCACGCATACATCCACCCCCCCCCACATCTCTTTTTACGGATCATGCTATCTAAAATAAGTAACAATATTTTGTTTCTGTTTTCGGGGTAAAGCCCGATTCATTTCTGAAAAACTTTGAAAAATACGAAAACACGACATCAGACGATTCCGGAGTTGTCTGAGACCCGGCCATTGCCGAGAGAATGCTTGTCTGTTTTTGGTGATTTGGATTATACCGCAGGCACTTTCTCCTGTCCATACCCATTTTTTGCCCGAATTTTTGCCTTGTGCAATTTCACAATAGTTGAAGCAATAAAATCCCGTATAGCGCCGCCATCCCGCTAAAACCAAGGCTTCCGAGTGTCAAAAGACTGATCAGGTTAAAGCCGACGGCGACCTCCACGCCCCGCGACGCCAGAAAGGAATTGATGAAGTAAACCGCGATGAAGCAGACGACCGCGCGCGTCGCAAAATTCAGCAAAATCTCCCCTTTTTTCTTTAAAATACCGATCAGGAGAATGAAAATGCAGACCCCGGCGATCACGGCGATTCCCAGCTTTGTGTCCATACGCTTATCCTGTTTTTTCTTTGGTGAAATATATGATTTTTGTGCAATTTTTATGCCCCGGTTTCCCGGGGCAAAGAATATACAGACATGAATAATTTTCGCAGCAGAGCCTATACTTATAGCAGTATAATTTTTCCACCCCAAAATCCGGAGGCAGACCAGAATGAAACACTTTATCCGAACCGGCCGTGTGCCGGAATCCCCATCCATCGCAGAGGCAATCCGCCAGACACAGATCGAGCTGGACAGCGCATATAAAAATCTCGACCACGCACTCGACCCGGATCTGATCGACTGCTATATCTATCAGCTAAAATCCGCACAGATGCGCTACCATTTTCTCCTGCAGTGCGCCAAGGCGGAGTCTCCTTCCCACCTGTAAATATCTGAAGAAATCATTCCGCAACCACATAGAAGACATTCCCGCCCGCCGAAAACGCTTCCGTCGCCGCCGTAATCGTCTCGGTATCGCTGCTGTCCGTCAGCGGGTCATAGATCGTGACAGTGCTCTCCGTGTAACCGGTGATCAAAACTGCCTGCCCGTTCTGCACCGCATAGACCGGATACCCGATTCCCACAAAATACAGCGTCTGTTCCAGACTGCAGCCGGTGAGATTATAGGCTGCTCCTCCGGAAACATTTTCACTCAGAATCTCGTAGACCGATTCTCCTGCTGCCAGCAGAGCATCCGCATCGACCGAGACATTGACCCGGCGCAGGAGGATTGACACGGCCATCGCCTGGGAGGAGCTTCCCTCCCCTGCCGTCACGGTAAGCGACCGGGACGCGGCTTTCGCGCGCTTCCACAGATAGGTCTGGTCTCCGGCAATCACCACGCCGCGGTTCTCATCCGCGCTGATGACTGCCTCTGCGATGCTGTCCGTCCCGAGCATCACTCTCCCCTTCGCATAGACATAATACGTGCTGCCCTCACCGGAATCCGCCATCTCCAGCGTGACAGACTCCTCCGGGATAATCAGCTTCGGCGTCCGCAGGCTCACCGTCCCGGATGCCTGCTGCGCCAGTTGTATCGTCACAACCGTCTGCCGATCCCCGGATGTAACCTCCGCGACATACACGGTCTCCTCCTCCTGCATATCGCGGTTGTAAATCGTATCCGCCGTGGTCTCCACCCATGCCCCGCCGCTGTAAATCATCCGTTCCAGATAAATATTGCCGTCCTCAATCGTCACGGCCGTCACATACGCCCCGTCGGCGTCATAGGTCTTCAAAACCTCCGCGCCGGAATCCGCCGCATCCACGATCACCAGCCGGCTCATGGCAAACACCGACGATTCCTCAGAGAGATTTTCCGCCGGAGCCAGCCCGTAGACACAGTCCGTATCCATAAATCCCAGCGGGCGGATCACATAACCGGCTTCCGCCTCAATCTCAACCGTCGTACCGGTTTCCAGATCAGTCAGATACAGCACCGTCGCTTCCGAGGCATCCCCCTCCGTCCACGCGAGATATCTGCCGTCGTCGGTTGTGACATAGTTATCATCCGTGAGACTGGAGATAAAAACAGAGTCCTCCAGCGTTCCCAGATCAATACGGTGCACCTGACCGCTTATCGTCAGGTAAAACTGGTCGGAATCCGAGATATACATGGCCTGACCGATCTCTTCCTTCATGATCTGATATGAATCGGCGGACGGGATAAACAGCTTTTCCTCCACCGTATTGGTGGAATTATCATAATAGCAGACGCTGATTCCGACCTCGCCCTCATGCTCCCCGCGGTTCATATATCCGTAGACGATAAAATCCACGTTTCCGCTCTTGCTGGCGCGGATAATGCGGATGTCATGCTCGTCATAGTTTTCCCGGACATCCGTCTCACCCAATGTCCGGAAACTGAACACCTGCGTCAGACTGTTGCTATCCGTATTGTAGCTCCAGAGCTCTCCCTGCTGAACAAAACAAACCACGGTTCCCGTCTCATTTGCGATAAAATCCACGTCCGATGAGCGGATACCGAGAATGAGTGAATCCCCGTCGATCTCGCTGCTCTCCCCCTGAAAAATCTCCTCCACGGTCCGCTCAAAGCTCAGGAGATACATTTTTTCCGTACCATACCGCACACGGTAATACTCTTCCACGTTGTAGTATTCCGTATCGCCCGCATCGTTTTCGGAGGAGAAAATATAAGTCAGAAGGATCACATTATAGGTGTCATTCAGCTCCTTTACGGAAACCGTCGGCTCCGTGACCTCTGTCCCCTCCATCTCACCCCAGCAGGCCTGGGAAAGACTGTTATTGATGGTCACCGTCTGAAGCGTCGTGTTGTCCGCAGAGGCGTCTGGCTCCATATAGTCGGCCAGCTCCGCCTGCCGGTCTTTATCCATGGTGATCTCGTGGAATTCCCGGACAAACGCAATGCACTCCGTGATATAGCTGTTGTCCTCCTGAATAATCCGGGTGTAAAACCAGCAGGGATCGCCGTCGGTAGTCACCTCGATGATCAGCAGATACTCCTCGCCCTCCGTCAGCAGGTTCTGGATCGGCAGCTCCGCCGTGGCAAGATCATCCGTTGCGGAGAGATTCTCCGCCTCCGACTCTTGCACGAGGCGGGTGGTATCCAGGCTCCTCACCTCATAGCGGACAGACGTAACCCGGCTGCCGTAGGAATCCACACTGACCGTCATGGAACCGCCGGACTCTACCGGCGTGATGGTATCCCGGACAGAGGTGGCGTCCATCTCCACCGTATAGGCGTGGAGCTCATTCACCCGCTCTTCCCCCTCCATCAGATACAGCACCGGCAGCGTCGCCTCCGCCATATCCGCAGTCATATCCTGCGCCTCATGATAGGTCAGCCGTTCAAACACAAAAATCCCGGCAAAAAACACTACTATTAAAATAATCGCCTGTTTCCAGGGTTTTATCATTCCGCTCATCCTTTCAAAACAACCGCTTTTGTACGCATCAGTTTGAATCCCATTGTAAAGCCTTTTGCTCAAAACCACAAGCCGTAATCCGAAACTTTCCCCTCAATACCACCTGCGGCAGCGATAGCGCCGACAGCGGCGGCGGTACATCTCCTGCGACAGCATCACTTCGACCATCTGCAGAAACGGATCATCGCGGTCCGGAGACACCGCCGGCGTCCCGTCGTTCCCCGTGAGCTCCCGGTGAATATTCCGGCAAAGCAGGGCGAACAGCAGCCGATCCGGATACTCGTCAAACATCATGCTGCCCTCGTATTCCATCTTATCACACTCGCGCTCCACCGCAGCCTGAATTTTTCTGGCATCGCGCGGATACATTGCCTGCAGGCGTCGGCAGTCCCTCTCATACTCCTCTTCATCCAAAAAAAGAATTCCGCATCGGATACGCCATGTAAAACGGCATCTTCTCACCGGCCTTTCCGCCAAACATTTCATAATATTCCTGTCCGAAATCCATCATCGTCTCCAAAAAGAAGTTTTCCCCTTAGCATATGCAAAAACGCGGAGAAATTTGCATTTCCCCGCGCTCTTTCGTATCAATTACGGTAATTATTCCTCCGGAATCTCCCCCGTCACGAGCTTCTCCGCCGTGTCAGTCGGGAAAGTCTCCTCCACCGTGACCTCCGGCGGAATGTCAGCCTCCTCCTCCGGCAGCGTCTCGCTCCCGTTCATCATGGTCTGCATCATTTCCATCACGCGGTTTAACGCGCGCCGGTGGGACTTGTAGGACATAGTGCCCGTCCGCACCTCCTCATTCACGGGGATCGCCTCCACATCGATAAACTTCGTATAGGGGTTGTCCACCTCAATGTGAATCTTCATGCTGTGGAGGGTCTTCGGCTCTGTCTTTTCACCAAACAGCCGGCCGAAAGCACCCTTTTTCTCCTCCTCCGCCACAGGCTCGCCATCCTCCAGATAGACTGCGCTCACCACCTCCTCATAACTCAGAAGCGGCGGATTTTTATCCTTCCGGTTCCGGGTGCAGTACCAGAGCTTCCGGGTGGCATCCACACAGAGATAAGATGTGCCGACCCGCTCACTCCATGTCACGTTAAAGCGGTCTACCATATCCTGATTCTGCTCGCGATACACCAGATGCTGACGGATGTCCTCGACCGTCTGGAGCGGAATCAGCGCAGCATCCATATTGACCTGCGCACTGCATGACTGACACAACACTACGTTATCCTTGATTTTCAAAACCAAATCGCCCTTCACCTTTTTCCCGCAGACAGGGCACAGTTCCTTTTTCCCAAATAATCCCATGTTTCGCCTCCCGTTTTCCGCATTTATCTGTATTTTAACGCCGCTCCCTCATCAATGCAAGATATTGCGCCGAAAAATCTTATTTTTACACTTGAAAGGCATCGTTTTCTATAGTATATTGGTCTGGATTCGCAGGGATTTCCTGCTTTTCACGCTATCGGATACGTTAGAATCCGGAACGCAGACAGGGGAGGACTTATGAACGAGAAAAAAATGTTTCGCCGTGCATTATTGGCGCTGGTGCTTCCGATTACCATACAGAATTTTCTGACCAGCGCGGTGAACTTCGCGGATGTTTTTATGCTGGGATTTGTCGGGCAGGATGCGCTCTCCGCCGTCTCCCTGGCCAACCAGTACCAGTTCATCCTGACCGGCCTCCTTTACGGCATATCCTCCGGAATCACCATGCTCTGCTCCCAGTACTGGGGCAAAAAGGACATGGATTCCATCCAAACGATTATGGGCATCGCCTTAAAAATCGGCATGACCGTCACCGCGATCATCGCCGTCCTTGCGCTCGTGATCCCGCGGCAGCTCATGCTGGTCTACACCAATGACACGACTCTGATCGAAATCGGCGTGACATATCTGCGGATCATCGGCCTGTCCTACTTCATTCAGAGCTTTTCCAATGTATATGAAAGCACCCTGCGCAGTGTGGAGCGCGCGCGGCTTTCCACCATCATCTCCGGCACCGCACTCATTCTGAACGTGTGCCTGAACGCAGTGTTTATCTTCGGCCTCTTCGGCGCCCCGAAGCTGGGCGTCCTTGGCGTCGCCCTCGCCACGCTGATCGCCCGGATCGTGGAATGCGCCCTCTGCATGGGCGACCTGTTTTCCGGGAAAATTTTCCGGCCCAGCCTCCGCCAGCTCTTCGGGCGGAATGAAGTGTTGTTCAAGGACTTTTTGAAATATTCACTTCCGGCTCTGGCAAACGATATCATCTGGACGCTGGCGTTTACGACCTACTCCATCATCCTCGGCCATTTGAGCTCTGATGTGGTGGCGGCCAACGCCATTGCCACCAATGTCCGCGACCTCTGCACGGTTCTCTGCTTCGGCATTTCCGGCGGCGGCTCTGTCCTCCTCGGGAAAACCATCGGAGAACACCGGATGAAGAATGCAGATGTCATGGCCGGGCGGCTCTGCAAAATCACATTCCTGATCGGGGTCGCTACCGCAGGCGTGATTCTGGCTCTCGTCCCGCTGATTCCGCATCTCTTTACGCTGACGGAGGCAGCCTCCCGCTATACACGGCTCATGCTGTTTATCAGCTCCTACTATGTCATCGGGCAGGCGATGAATACGCTGCTGATCGCGGGGGTCTTCCGCGCCGGAGGGAATTCCCGCTTCGGGCTGATCTGCGACTGCATCGTCATGTGGGGGATTTCGGTTCCGCTGGGATTTTTGAGCGCGTTTGTCTTCCATGCGCCGCCGATGGTGGTGTATTTTATCCTCTGTCTGGATGAGTTCTGGAAGCTGCCGGTGGTGATACCGCACTATCGGAGTAAGAAGTGGCTGAAGGATATTACGAGGGATTTTTCCTGATTTTTTAGGACGGATACAGCAGGGGTTGGGAATATATTTTAAGTAACCGGGGCAACGCTTCGACGAACTAATCATTAACTACGACTAAGGCGCTCAGGAGAGCCTTCGCGCCTAAGTCTTCGTAAATGCTGGATTTCGTCTCAGCTAAAACCGCCCCTTAAAAGTTACGTTAAAATATATTCCCAACCCCTGCTGTATCCTGTGCCAAAGAGATGTAAAACAAACCAACATCTCATCTTATCAAATATACTGTTTCATCATCACTGATTTCCGCTGTCAGTTCTGAATCATTATAAGTCAGCTCCCCTTCCCACACATAAACGGAATACACGCCGTCTTCCGCCAGCGCATCCAGCGCGTCCGCATCCAGTTCTTCCGCGATATAGATTCCTTTGACGGACAACAGAGTTTCCGCGCAGTTTTTGTTTTCTGAGTAGGAGACCAGATCGTTGACTGCGCTTTTACACAGACCGTCTGCGGGATCCAGATAGAGTGTCCGGATGTCTCCGTCGACCATCTCGTAGTAATGGTAGATGTCTTTCTCTGACATCATGTAGTTTCGCAGGTAGACCATGCTCTGCGCGCCGGTGTACTGCAGAATTGCCGGTTGGTCGATCTCGTTTCCGTTCCGACTGTAAATGGCAAAGGAGTAGGAGACCCCGCGGTCGTCCAGATTGCGCACAAATCCGTCATAGCTGGTAATGCAGCCGTGGGTATAGCCATTTTCGATCAGCGAATCCGCCGGATAATCGATGATAAAGGCGTTTGTCATCCATGAGAAGTCGATATAATCGGTGATTCCGTTTTCTTCGGCATAGGACAGATAGTCCTCCGAGACGGACAAGCGCACCTGATTGTCTCCCAGCAGTTCGATATCCACGGAATCCGGATCGCAGGCATAAGCGGCAATTTCTCCGTAATATTCCATGAGATAACTGTCCTGGTACGGGTCATAATCCACGGTCTGGGAATCATCCTCGCAGAAGAACAGACTGTCGTACATCTGATACACCGGCCCCAGATAAATGCTGCGGTCGCCGTACTCCTGCACGGTCTCCAACGCCGCATACAGGGCGGGCTCCACGGTCACGGTCTCATTCGGGCTTTGATTAATGCTGCAGACATTTCCCACACCGTCGTAGATATAATCCACATCATAAACCTTGTATATTTCCACTGCCAGATCGGTATACAGGCTCTTTAAAGCCTTATTCTCCGCCAAAGAGGCCGTGTCCCCCGCGCCCAGCTCATAGAGGAAAACAAAGTCTTCGCTGCAGCTGAGCTCATCGGAGGTTGAATTCGCCTCGATCTCTGTCCAGCCCGCGTCGTCATCACCCGACAAAAACTGCATAAACCCGTAGACGATCGCGCCCGCGCCCAGTAAAAGAAAGAGAATTGTCAGAATGAGCCTTCTCTTCAGATGCTTTTCTGACAATTCTACTTTTTCTACCGGTTTCGGGCGCGGCGGTGTGCGTTTTGTGTTCACTGTGCGGTTCATGCAGGATCTCCTTTCTATAAAGCCAAATTACAGACGGATACAAAAGATGACCGGGATATGTTTTAAGGTGACCGGGACAACGCTTCGACAAACTAATCGCCAACTCCGACTAAGACGCTCAGGATAGCCTTCGCGTCTAAGGCTCCGTAAGCGATGGATTTCGTCTCAGCTAAAAACGTCCCTACAAAGTCACCCGAAAACATATCCCGGTCATCTTTTACATCCTGAGCATATACTACAACACCCTTCTCAGGTAATATTCATCACACGATCACCAGCAATAATAGTAACAGAAAGATCGCCGCAATGACGATATAGAAGATCAGGCCCGCGATGGCCCCCTTCCTGCAGACCCTGCGGTTGCGCAGGTACAGCCTCTTCCGGAACGCGACCGCGAGAATCGCTCCGAGGATCGGGATGAAGAAGGAGAGAATCCCGTACAAAATGTTTCCGGTATCATGGACGGGCGCTTTTAAAAACTCCTGCTCCGCCTTATCCAGCTCCACCTGATGCGTGCCGCTGTCCAGACCTGCGCCGGTCTTTGAGATCGTGATGGCTTTGATCGGCTCGCCCTTTTCGCGGATCGCCCTGTACTCCTCGATCTCCTTTTTGTTGCCCCAGACCCAGTGGTCATGGCCGATGTTGACAAACTCCGGCTGATCCTCACTGTAATCATGGATGGACGGGTCATAGATATACTGTACCTTGTTTTTCTCCAGCTGCGGATCCGGAATCGGGATCGCAGAGATCAGGGAATGTGTGTAGGGATGCAGCGGATAGTCAAACAACTCCTCCGCCTCCGCCACCTCCACGATATTTCCCTTGTAGATGACGCCGATCCGATCCGAGATAAAGCGGACGATCGACAGATCATGGGCGATGAAGAGATAGGTGGTGCCCTTCTCCTCCTGGAACTTTTTCAGCAGATTCAGCACCTGCGCGCGGATCGACACGTCTAGCGCGGAGATCGGCTCATCTGCCACAACCAGCTCCGGCTCCATGACCATCGCTCTGGCCAGACCGATTCTCTGCCGCTGTCCGCCCGAAAACTCGTGGGGATACCGGGTCAGATGCTCCGGCAGCAGGCCGACCTCGCTGATCATGTTTTCTACCTTCTGCTCGCGGTCTTTGTCATCCTCGTACAGATGGAAGTTGTAGAGTCCCTCGGACACGATGTAGTCCACCGTAGCGCGCTCGTTTAAGGAGGCAGCCGGGTCCTGGAAAACCATCTGGATATTCCGGATCACCTCACGGTCCAGCGCATGGGAAATCTTCCCGGAAATGCGGGTTCCCTTGTACTGAATCTCACCGGCGGACAACGGGTTGACGCGGATCACTGCCCGGCCAATCGTGGTTTTACCGGAACCGGACTCGCCGACCAGCGAGAAGGTCTCGCCCTTGTAAATGTCAAAGGATGCGTTTTTCACCGCTTTTACCGCGGTGTCGCCCTTTCCGAAAGTAATATCGATATTTTTTACTGACAGTAAGATTTCTCTGCCATTTTCATCGATGGGGCCATGCTCCGGCAGGACGCCGGACGAACCCGATATTTTCTTTTTTGTTTGTTCGTTTGATGTCGGCACGTTCAAATCTCCTGTATGTTAAATGCGTGAGTCAGTTTCTCATGGATATCGTGAATGCCCTCCGGCTTTTCCAGCTTCGGCGCATTCTCCTCCAGCAGCCAGGTCTTGGCATAGTGCGTGTCAGTAACCTGAAACATCGGAGGCTCCAGCAGTGTATCAATCTTCAGGCAATACGGATTCCGCGGCGCAAAGGCATCGCCCTTGATCTCATTGTAGAGAGACGGCGGCGTACCGGTGATCGAGTACAACTTGGTATTTCTCTGCGCAAGCTGCGGCAGGGAGGACAGCAGCGCCCATGTGTAGGGATGGCGGGGATCGTAAAAGACCTCCTCCACCATGCCGAGCTCCACGATCTGGCCCGCATAGATCACAGCCACACGGTCCGCGATGTTCGCCACAACGCCCAGATCATGCGTGATAAACACGGTCGTATAGTTAAACTCCTTCTGCAGATCCTTGATCAGCTGTAAAATCTGCGCCTGAATGGTCACATCCAGCGCTGTGGTCGGCTCATCACAGATCAGGATCTTCGGCTGGCAGGAGAGCGCAATCGCAATGACAATACGCTGCCGCATGCCGCCGGAGTACTGGAACGGATAGTCGTCAAACCGCGCCTCCGGATGCGGGATCCCCACCTTGTCCATCATCTCGATGGCACGCCGCCGCGCCTCCACCTCAGAGCATTTCTGGTGCTTCATGATGATGGAAGTTATCTGCTTGCCGATCGTGATGATCGGGTCGAGAGATGTCATCGGATCCTGGAAAACCGTGGAAATCTTCTTCCCGCGGATCTGCCCCCAATCGCGCTCATCCTGCACCTTCGCCAGATTCAGGATGCAGGTGCCGTGAAGCTCCGTCTCGGTTTCATCCACATAAGCCACACGGAATGTCACTTCCTCGAAGATCTTCGTCCGGACATCCTCGTCACTCAGATCCAATCCGAGCTGCATCGCCTTTTTAAATGCGTCGATGATCGCGTGCGCCCGCTTTTTCCTCGTGCGCTTCGGTAAGCGGCCTACCGACAGATGAATTTCTTTTGCGATGAGCAGATTCTGCTCTTTCATCTCCTCGGTGATCGGCGCGGCAATTTCCTGATTATACTGTGCCTGCAGAGCCGCCTTCTTCTCATTGTAAGCGGCCAGCCATGCGGCATCCGGCGTCTGCGTCGGCTTTCCCTTCTCATCCGGCATGGTCTTCTCGCGGTACTCACTCTCCAATTCGAGCATTTCCCGGTAAGTCGCCGCGCCAAACTGCAGATTCGCGTTCGCATTCAGCCGATGTATGGAATCCTCCATCAGTTTTTGAGTATCTTCCGTAATCGGCTCCACCTGATGAATCAGCTCCTCATCGTTGAAAATAATCCGACCGTTGGAGATGAATCCGTTGCTGTCCAGCATTCCGGCAAAGGTCTTCGTGAAAACCGATTTTCCGGATCCGGACTCGCCCACGATGGCAATGGATTCGTTTTCGTAAATATCCAGAGATACATTGCGGATCGCGGTCAGGATACGCCCGCGCACCCGGAACTTTACCTCTAAGTCCTTAATTGATAATAAAACTTTTTTCTCTTCCATGGCATCCCCCTACATATGTGTTCTCGGATCTGCGGCATCGCCCAGATTTTGTCCCACGATGTAGAGCACGATCGTGATGATGGATGCCACCGCCACCGGGCTCCAGAACTCAAACTGCCACCCCGGCGTGACCATGGCGCTCTCCGCCTCGTAAATAAGACGGCCCAGAGACATATCCGACAGACCCATGCCGATGTAGGAGAGGAAAACCTCGTAGGAAATATAGGACGGAAGCTCCGTCGCCAACAGCGTAACAATGATGGATGTCATAAACGGGAGGATATTCTTCAACGCAATCTTCACTGTCCCGGTTCCGAGACATTTGGAGGCCAGATTGTATTCCCGGTCACGAATGATGATAACCTGCGTCCGGATGAAATATGCGATGTAAAGCCACCCGGTAATCGTCATCGCCAGCACCATCGTCCAGAAGCTGGCGGAAAACAGCATAACCATAACCGAAATCAGCAGGACATACGGAATATTGCCGATGATGTTATAAACCTCCGTCATGACGATATCCACTTTCTTGGAAAACCCCCAGACCGCTCCGACAACCACGCCGACCGTCATATTGATGGCGGCGCAGACAAACGCCAGCGAAATGGAAATTCGCGCGCCGTACCAGACCGCGTCAAACGTGGACTGTCCGGCGGAACCGGTACCCAGAATATAGTGGATACTGAATCCGAACTGCTGAATCGCCGCCCTCGGAGACAAATGTTTTGCCGAAGAATTCAACAGATTGCCAAATCGGTCATACGAAAAGACTGCCGGATAAATATAGGCAACCAGTATCAGGACGATCAGTACAGCCAGAATAATGATATTAATCTTTTTTCGGAAAAACACGCGGAAGACCGACCGCCAGTAGGAATACTTCGGCGCAGTAATCTTCTCGGAATCCATACTGTCAATATTAACTCTGGAGAACAGCTCCTCTTTTGAGAGGCCCAATTCATCTAAATTATAATCTTTCATAATAACCTCCCCTTTCTATCGGCTCTTCGACGAGAACGAGATCCGCGGATCAACCACAGACATCAGAACGTCGCCGATGATGACGGATGCAACTGTCAAAACCGCATAGAACATGGTCACACCGACAATCACGCTATTGTCGTACTTGTTGATCGCGTCCGTCAGCATATTACCTGCACC
Organism: Clostridiales bacterium; assembly: GCA_021205085.1. Lineage (GTDB taxonomy): Bacteria > Bacillota > Clostridia > Lachnospirales > Lachnospiraceae > Eubacterium_I. The sequence continues at coordinate 22,778 of JAJPYF010000021.1, forward strand.
GGGAACACTGTACACGCGCTCCGTGATGATCGCGCCGACCAGGGCGCCGAGAACGCTGGCCGGTAGATCGTGTATGAGCGGAATCGAGGCATTCTTTAACACGTGCTTGGTAAAGATTTCCCGCTCCGTTAAGCCCCCGGACCGCGCAAACTTCACATAATCTGATGTCATCTGGTCGATCATGTATCGGCGCAGCCACTTCATCAGGTTCGCGATGGACGGCAGCGCCAGTGATACGATCGGCCGCGAATACATCAGATTCCCGGAAGAATCCAGATCAAATG
>JAJPYF010000021.1:23071-29403 GCA_021205085.1 Clostridiales bacterium
TCAGCCGATAGCCTTATACAGGATGATGTAGTCCCTAGACGGCACCGCCAGAATGAAGATAATATAGACGGTTCCGATCTGATCCACCAGCTTGTCCTTCCGCCGCGCCATGGTGATTCCCAGCGGAATACCAAGACCATAAGCAATAATGACAGCAATAATTCCGATCACAAAGGAATATCCCATCTTGGACATGCCGTTTTTCACTGTGGAAACATTCGTATAGTCATCCGTATACCGGGCCTCCAGCACCGCGCTGGTGCTCAAAGAATTTTTGACATAGGTCGCCGTGTGGAGATCATCCGCACTGCTCTCCGTCAGACCGGTAGGATAGGTAATATTCGATTTTACATAGGATCCCTGGGACGCCGTCATCGTGGTAAACACATCGATACCAGAGTTGATAACATAGGATGTACCCAGGTGGATCGTCAGGATGTTCTGATGGAAGTAAGGGAATTTACTGTCAAAATAAACGAGATATTTATGCGTCGTCCCGTTTCCCATCAGCGCCGGGGAAAACTTCTCTCCGCCGTACATCGGGTCATACCACGTAAAGGTGAGTCCCCGCTCCCCCTCAATCTCCTCGACATTGTTGACATTGTCAATGACAAAAATACTGCAAAAATAACTGACCAGCCGTTTTGTCAGCGGGATATTCTTATAGGCGAATAGCTGCTGTGTGCCGCCGTCCGCCACTTTCTTTGCACTCTGCATCACGGCGTCCAGCCGAACCACCGTATATCCCTGCGATTTGTAGTACGAAGTAAACTGCGCCACATACTCACTGACCAGATCGGAATCGTTCTCTGCTGTTCGTCCGATGGAAACCGCCGATGTGCGGGTATCCTCATCGATCTCTCCGTCATCCAGCAGACTCTGCAGGTAATCCGCGTAAGGGACATAATCCAGATACCCGTATTCCTCCCACTTGGCATAACGATAAGTGACCTTCGTATTGTTGCTCGTGTGAGAATACGTACTGTCCTGGGCAAAGATCAGGGTTCGATCCATCAAACCATAGATCATGACCATGATGATGGCAACTACTACAGCGATAGAGATGATGCCGCGAATGATCCTTGATATTAAATATTTAGCCATAATACTCTCTCTCATCCGGTATGAGAAAGCATTGCCCCCGCAAAACCTTCCCAACCTGTAAATGTTGAGAAGAGAACGGAGGGACTCCCCCCGGTCTCTTCAACTTCATTGTCGCTGTAGACTTTTTAGTAGATGCCGACTCCTTTCGGAATGTATCCGGCGTAATCCGGAAGGAAGCAGCCAAGATAAGTGGAAGGATCACCGTAATCAGGCATCCATCCGGACAGGTCACAGAGATCATAGTTCATCTCATAGCCATAAGTAGTGTAATAGCCGGTATATAACCACTCATTCGTATCCGTGCACTCAACCAGATTAATGATAACCAGTCCGCCCAACGCTTCCTCTACAGACTGCTTATAAGCGTTCGCCTTATTCACATAAGTCTCAACATTGATCGGGTACGGCAAATCCAGATAAATCGGATTGTCTTCGTCAATTGTAATACCCTCTTCTGCGAGCTCTTCGATCGCCATCTGCAGGTACTCCATCGCATTGTCCGGATTGTACCATCCGTCATATCCGTCGCTGGAACCAACGCCGTCATTTGCCTCCGGATCCCATGCCGTGATCGGAACACCATCGGCGTCAAGCTGCGCCTGTATAATCTCGCCGTAGTAAGTACCGGCCGCAAATGTAGTATCTGTGCCATTAATGCTGATGGTTACATCCTCTTCCAATACCACGAAATTACCCGGAACTATTGTATTTCTGAGTGACTGATACTTCAGGTCATCGCCGACTGCCTGTGCGTTATAGGATCCGCGGTCGAATGCAAAATCAACAGCCAGACGGAAGTTCTGATTGTTAACAGCCGCGTTTGTTCTTGCCGCCTCTTCCTCTGTCTGAGAAGAAACCGCTGTCGTTGTATCGTTTGTATTTGCAAATGCGGTACGGTTCAGGTTAATAAAACTCTGATAGGTCGTTGCATCTGTATCTGAAGTATATACATATACATCATAGTAAACGTTTCCCTCATCATCCGTCTCTGTCTTTGCAAGCTCCAGAGCAGATGTTGTAAGGCTGGCAGAATCAATAACGCCGCTGAGAACATCATTGTATGTCTTAGTAGCATCCGAACCATCCTCGTAAATCCAGTTAATGGTCTTTACGTTAATGGCATCCGCATTCCAGTAGGACTCGTTCGCGGAGAACACAATCTTATTTGTCTCTGTAGCATTGGAGATTACATACGGTCCGCAGTATGCGATACTGTCAGGATCCTGTCCGTAAGTATAGTCAGACGCGCTCGCATCATACTCCACGCCGAACTTACCGCCCTGAGACACGTAATAAGAACGGCTCATCGGAGCGAAAACGCTGTAGCCCAGCATGGTCATAAAGTAAGAACAGGGCTCCTCCAGCGTATAAACCAATGTGTAATCGTCTGTCGCTTCTACACCAACCTCGGCAAAATCGGTCACTTCGCCGGAAATGTACTCGGAAGCATTCACAATGATGCCCTCGACCAGATACTCCAGACCGCCCATTGCATCCATCATGTGCTGCATACCCGCCACAAAATCATCTGCGGTCAGGTCAGCAACTTCACGTCCCTGGGAATCAACCCAGACCACGCCCTCGCGGATGTGGAAGGTATAAGTCAGGCCGTCATCGGAAACTTCCCAGCTCTCCGCCAGTGCCGGCTGAATCTCGTTTTCATTGTCATACTCTACCAATCCGTCATACGTATTGATCAGTGCCTCTGCGTCAACAGCCAGGGAAGAGGACAGAATATCATAGGTCGCCGGATCCTCGGTGTACGGATAATTAAACTCATCTTTCAGCGTATAGCCCTGCTCAGCAAGGAAAGACTTCGCCCACTCTTCATATGTACCGGTGCCCTTCAGCTCCGCCCACTGCTCTTTCATTGTGGCGCGATCCTCCGCTGTGATCAGCTCTGTCGTCACAAGAGCCTGATGGAAACGGACATTATCAGAACCCCAAAGCACGGAACTGAACGAATACGGCGCCACTCTGGACAATGCATAGCGCCCCCCCTGCGTCGATGTCGGGATCGTCACGCCGGACTCCAGCAGATAAGCCTCTGCCTGCGCCATCAGCGCATAACGCTCGGAAACAGTCTCCGCATCCTGCGCCGCCTCATATGCTGCATAGAAAGCACCCAGCGCATCATCATAAACCGCAGCGGATGTCTCCTCGTAACCGTCAGGCATTCCGCCGGCCTCCTCGGAACCGGTCTCCGCCTCTGCTTCCTCGGTGGCAGATGTGTCATCCGCCGTGTAATCGGAAGTGCTGCTGCCGCCGCATGCCGCAAGGCTCATCGCCATCGCGCCCACGAGCAGCAGACTGACTACTCTCTTCTTCATGTTCTTTTCCTCCTTTTCTCAGTTTTCACAAATTGATTGCAAAAGCTTCACAAAAAATACATATTCACTTTACTCTCATCTCAATGATTTGTCAACCTACGGCGGACATTTTTCCGCAGGATGAATACACTAATGTTACGATTCACGGCTCATCCGGATTGACTTTCAGAATCGTTGTGCTTGCACGTAAGATACTGGAAGCCAACCCGGATGTAGCCTGTGAAACAGGAACTCCACCCCCGCATAAGCAGTCTTAGCTGCGTCAGCAGCGAGACTGGAGCCCTGAAAGGGCGACGAGTGCGCATAAGGGGTGGAGAGCCGTGAATCGTAATACACCACTCACAGCTCCTCCGTCAGACGGGCAATCTCATCAATAATCTCACCGATATAGGCGATCGTGTCCATAAGCGGTTTCTCCGATCTCAGGTCCACCCCGGCGGCCGCTGCAAACTCCTCCGGCGACAGTGTACCGCCCGCCGCCAGCGCCTTTTTCCAGTCTGCCAGCGCCGCATCGCCCTCTGTCTCGATCCGTCGGCACATCTGTGTCCCGATGGTGAGACCGGCAGAGTAGACATAGGAATAGAGCTGCATATAGTAATGCGGCTGACGCATCCATGTAAGCTCCGCGCCCTCCGTGATCTCAACCTCACCGCCCCAGAACTGCTCCAGCGTTTCCCGCATGATCCGGTTTAAGGCCTCCGCCTGCACGCTGCCGCCCGCATCAACAATTTTATATACTTCACGTTGATACGCCGCCTCCAGCAGATGCGTCACAAAATTGTGATAATACGTATTGGAGATCATGCAGGAAAGCACCCACCGGCGGAACCGCTTGTCCGGATTCGTTTTTAACAGATAGTGCGCCATGATAATCTCATTGGTCGTGGACGGAGCCTCAACGATAAAATCCTGATCATAGGTGTCAAACCATGACTGATTCGCCGAGGCAAGGCGGAAATGTCCCGCATGTCCCAGCTCATGCGCCAACGTCAGCACATCCGACATCCGCTCATTCCATGTCAATAAAATGTAGGAATTTTTCTGATACGGGGAGGCACAGAATCCGCCGGTCTCCTTGCCCTGATTCCGGGCAAAATCCACCCACCGGTCACGAAACGCCTCGTGTACCATCGCCACATAATCCTCTCCCAGCGGGGACAGACCTTTTGCCAGATAATCCTCCGCCTCCGCAATGGTGATCTTCGGATTATAGTCACTGTCAATCGGAAGCTTTAAGTCCGCATAGGTCATTTTATCCAGATGGTGTACCCGCTGCACCAGCTTCGCGTACCGCCGCATGTGAGGCGCCAGATGCTCCATGATCAAATCGATCTGGCGATCGTAGATCTCGCGGGAGACCTTCTGTCCGAAAAGCAGGCTGTTAAACACCGAATCAAAGCCCCGCAGATCCGCCATCGTTTTTTCTTTCTGCACCTGCGTGTTATAGATCGCCGCCGTGATATTCTCATACTGCCTCAGCTTATCCGAAAAGGCGCGAAACGCTCCGCGGCGGACATTCGTCCGCGCATCATACTCATAGTCATCCTCGAAGAGGGAGTACCCCAGCGGATATTCCGCCCCGTCTGCCGTGAACGGCTCAAACTTCATGTCCGTCAGCTTTACCACATGATAAAGCTCATAAGGCGCCTCCAGCGTCGCCGCGAGCCTGGTCAGAGCCTCCTCGGTCTTTGTGTCAAGCCGGTGCGGTTTTTTCCGCAGAATCTCCGCCAGATAGTGGCCGTTGGATGTCGTCATCTCCATGGCCGCCCGAAGCAGAGACTCGTCCGCCTCCGAGAGCTCACTTTCAATAAAGTCAAACTCTCCCGCCATCTGCGCCTGCTCCCGCTGAATCATCGACTGGCGCTCCTGAAGCTCTGTGTCGTAGTAATCCACCGCCGCCGCCAGACCGCAGTAATTGCCCACGAGATCCATCTTCTCCGCCAGCGCCTGCCACGCATCCAGACACGCATTGATCCGCTCCGGCGTAGTCAGCTTCCCTTTGTAATCCTCCGCGATCCGGGCACACATACGCTTTGACTCCTCGTGGTCCGCCAGCATATCCTCCTCCGTCGCGTACAGATGGGTCAGATCCCATGTGAGCCCGGCCGGAATCTCTTTTCTTTTCGGTAAATCCATCGCTTTTTCCTCTCTTTCTGATCAGCATTTGCAAACAACATATTCTATCGGGGTAATTACCTTAAATCAGAAACGATTTCAGATACAAATAAAAAATGCCCAGTTCCGGAATCGAACCAGAGACACGAGGATTTTCAGTCCTCTGCTCTACCAACTGAGCTAACTGGGCATTGAGTTGCGGGAGTAGGATTTGAACCTACGACCTTTGGGTTATGAGCCCAACGAGCTTCCAGACTGCTCCATCCCGCGATATTGAATTAAAATGGGCGGAGAAGGATTCGAACCTTCGAAGGCATTGCCAGCAGATTTACAGTCTGTCCCCTTTGGCCACTCGGGAATCCACCCATATGATTATATGCAATGAATCTCTGTCTTATGACTCACGCAAAGCCGATGATCGGACTCGAACCGATAACCTGCTGATTACAAATCAGCTGCTCTGCCAATTGAGCCACATCGGCATAGATAAAGAACAAGGTATGGGACCTACAGGGCTCGAACCTGTGACCCTTTGCTTGTAAGGCAAATGCTCTCCCAGCTGAGCTAAGATCCCGTGTATATGAATTGCGTCCGCAAACGACCCGGATGGGGTTCGAACCCACGACCTCCGCCGTGACAGGGCGGCGCTCTAACCAGCTGAGCCACCAGGCCATAAAGGAATTATACCTTCAAAACTTCATACAGATTATACTATGCCATGCAAGCATCTTTGGTCAAGCCCTCAGACGATTAGTAGCAGTCAGCTCCACATGTTGCCATGCT
>JAJPYF010000056.1 GCA_021205085.1 Clostridiales bacterium
TCTGTCTCGCAGCCCACGCCTTCCAGCGCCCGCCGGTATTCATAGTAGGAAGGCACCGGCAGAAGCGCCCTTTTCGGTTTCACCGCCCGCACTAGAGAGCCGATCACATCCGCCGCGCCGTTGCCGCAGAAAATCGATGTCTCCGATACACCGTCCATCTCCGCGATCGCGCGCTTCAGCGCCCGGCAGCGGACATCCGGATAGTGGACCGCATCATCCACCGCCGCCCGGGCTGCTTCCCGCACCGTCACCGGCATTCCCCGGAAATTGATATTCGCCGAGAAATCAAGCATATTCAGATTCGTGTAAATGTCGCCTCCGTGCTGATACATAAAATTCTAACTCCCCATACGCCGAAGCCACACTTCGCACACCAGCCGCAACCCGCAGAAAACCACCGCTCCGATCACGCTCGTCGCGGTCATCACGCGGTTCGCCCGCACGATGTCCTCCGCCTCCACCGGCCGGCGGACATCCCCGATCGTCGGCTTCTCGTGCAAGACTCCGAAATAAGCAGCGGCTCCGCCAAGCTGTATCCCCAGCGCGCCCGCCATGACCGCCTCTGTCTGTGCGGAGTTCGGACTGGCATGGCACCGTCTGTCGCGCCGCCAGATCCGGCAGGCATCCCGGGCTCCCCCGTTTTCTCCGGTTTTAAAAGAAGCCGTCCGAAAACGCTCACAAATCGAGAGGAAACCCGCCGCGGCGATCATCAGCAGCGCCGCGATCCGCGACGGCAGGAAGTTTACCGCATCGTCCAGCCGCGCAGCCGCCGTCCCGAAGTGCCGGTACCGCTCATTTTTATACCCCACCATGGAATCCTTCGGCTTGACTGCTTTGTCAAAATCACCCAGTACCGGAACTCCGACCGTCAGAAAAATCTGCGCGGCTATAACGCCGTCCGACGAGTTTTCCGCCACCGTCTCCACCGCCGCCCGCGTGACCCCCGCCTCGTCCAGCTCTGCCGTATCCCGGCCGACGATCATGGAGACGGCACGCCGCGCGACCTCGATTCCCTCCGTCCGCAGGGCGGTGTATACCTTCATACTCTCCACCCGCAGGGATTTTGTCGCAAGGATGGTATAACTCATATAAGACTGCAGCGCCAGCCCCAGTCCCCAGTGGATCCGGTAGCCGATCCATAATATCACAAGCGGAAGCGCCGCGGAGCAGACCAACACCAAAACCGCCATACAAAATCCGGCGGCAAATTCCCTCATGGGACAACAAAACACCCGCCTCATCCACCGCTCAAACAGTGTGATCATCCGCCCGATCAGGCAGACGGGGTGCCAGACCCCGTGCGGGTCGCCGATGATCAGGTCCGCAATGTAGCCGATCACCAGCGCCGGAAGCAAAAATGATGTATACTGTGTCAGAAATTCTCCCACGATCCGCTTCGCTCTCCATAAAATACTGGTATCATCATAGCTCACCCCGGCATTTTTTTCAATGAAAACAAAAAGGCGTGCCCCGAAAGAAGCACACCTTCCCGTATCATTCTGTCAAAGTCACTGTCCTACCGGCAATGCTCGCAATCCTCCACCTGCTTGAACAGCTCCGGGTCATACGCAATCCCGTTCTTGTCATAGTAATCCTTCACGGCAGCCTTCACGGCCTCCTCCGCCAGAACGGAACAGTGGATCTTGTGCGCCGGAAGCCCGTCCAGCGCCTCCACGACCGCACGGTTTGAGAGCTCCAGCGCCTCGCTGACCTTCTTTCCCTTGATCAGTTCCGTCGCCATGGAACTGGTCGCGATGGCGGAACCGCAGCCGAAGGTGTTGAACTTGCAGTCTGTGATGACCTGATTCTCATCGATCTTCAGGTACATCTTCATGATGTCGCCGCACTTTGCGTTGCCCACCTCGCCGACGCCGTCCGCGTCCTCTATCTTTCCGACATTTCTCGGATTCTGAAAATGATCCATTACTTTCTCACTATATAACATGCTCCTGCTCTCCTTTCTCCAGCTTCTCCCACACCGGGGACATATTTCTCAGGTATTCCACGATACCCGGCAGCTCTTTGATCACATACTCGACCTCTTCCATCGTGTTGTACTCCGACAGCGTCAGCCGCAGGGAGCCGTGCGCCACCTCGTGCGGCAGGCCGATGGCCAGAAGCACATGGGACGGATCCAGCGACCCGGAGGTGCAGGCTGACCCGGAGGATGCCGCGATGCCCTTCATATCCAGAAGAAGCAGGAGGGACTCGCCCTCGATGCCCTCAAAGCAGAAGCTGACATTTCCCGGAAGACGCTTGGTCGGATGGCCGTTCAGTCTGGAATGGGGGATGACGGAAATACCCTCGATCAGACGGTCGCGCATGGCGGAAACCTTCGCCTCGTTCTCCTCACGCTTTGCGAGGACATCCTTCAGCGCCGCGGCCATGCCGATGATGGCCGGGATATTCTCTGTGCCGGCGCGTTTCCCCCGCTCCTGCGCACCGCCCTCGATGATGTTCGAAAGGATGATGCCGCATCTCGCGTAGAGGCAACCGACCCCCTTCGGGCCGTGGAACTTGTGCGCCGACAGGGAGAGCATGTCGATATTCTGCTCTTTCACATTGATATCCAGATGGCCGACTGCCTGTACCGCGTCGGTGTGGAAGTAAACCTTTTTCTCCTTGCAGATCGCGCCGATCTCCGCGATCGGCTGGATGCTGCCGATCTCATTGTTCGCGTACATCACCGTCACCAGACAGGTATCCGGGCGGATCGCCGCCTCCAGCTCGTCCGGACGGACCATGCCATCCTCGTGGACATCCAGATAGGTGACCTCAAACCCCTCCTTCTCCAGCTTCTGCAGCGTGTGCAGCACCGCGTGGTGCTCAAAGGCCGTGGACACGATGTGCTTTTTCTTCCGCTTCGCGCCCCACCGCGCGGCCGAGACGATGGCCTGGTTGTCCGCCTCGCTCCCGCCGGAGGTAAAGATAATCTCGGCGGGCTGTGCGCCGAGACAGGCGGCGATATCCGCGCGCGCCTGCTCCAGTTTTTCCTTAGCAAGCTGACCGACCGTGTGAAGGCTGGAGGCGTTGGCATAGGTCTCCTGCAGTGCGGGGATCATGGCGTCAAGCGCCGCCGGGCTCATGGCTGTGGTCGCTGCGTTGTCAAAATATACATTCATCATTTACACTCTTTCCTTCTGTATTCCAAAATGATCTGTCACTTTTCGCGGTTACATACAGAAAACCATATCAAACCGATATGGTTTTAGGTTAGATGAACTATATCACAGCATTCTCCGCTATGTCAATAGGATTTCAGGAAATTAAATCCCTGTATTTTTACAGGGATTTCAATCAGAACGTTACCGTTATCACAGTGCCCTTTCCGACCTCGCTCTCGAGCGAGATCTCGGCGTCATGCAGCTCCACGATATGCTTGACGATGGCGAGCCCCAGACCGGTGCCGCCGGTCTCCTTCGACCGGCTCTTGTCCACGCGGTAAAAACGCTCAAACACTCGCTCCTGCAGGTCCCGCGGTATGCCGATCCCGGTGTCCGCGACGATGAGTACCGGTCCGTCCGCCCGGTTTTGAACCGTGACCGTCACCTGTCCGCCCGGGTTGTTGTAGCGAATCGCATTCTGACAGAGATTGTCGATGAGCTCGGTGATCATATTGCGGTTGGCGCGGATCACGCAGGGCTCTCCCTCAAGAGAAAGGCGGATGTCACGGCTTCCGGCGTTGACGGCCAGCAGGCTGAACCGGTCTTTCACGGCCTCGTAGAGATCCACCTGTTCAAAGGCGATCTGCGCCTCGTCGCCGCCGTCCAGCTCCGAGAGGCGGATGATATCGTTGATCAGCGTCACCAGCCGGTCTGCGTTCTGTCGGATCTGCGCCGCGAATCGCGTTTCCTGATCAGGCGTCACCATATGATTTTCAATCAGCTCCGCGTAGCCGGAGATGGCGGTCAGCGGCGTCTTCAGCTCATGGGAGACATTGGCGGTAAAATCCTGCCGGCTCCGGGCTGCTGAGAGAATATTCTCGTGCTGCCGCCGGATGGTGTTGACAAAGGGAACCAGCTCCCGGTAGACCGGGGTGTGGGAAACATCCTCGATATGCTCCGCCATCTGGTTGATGGGCGCCAACAGCTTCCGTGTCAGCACATGCGCCATCAAAACACACAGCAGAATGATGATCACGACGATCAGAAGGATCACCGGAAACACCGTCATAAAAACGCTGAAAATACTGCGCACATCGGAGGAAAGGCGCAGAACCGATCCATCGTCCAGACGCACCGCGTAGTACATCGTGTTCAGATTCATCGTGTCGGACCGGCGGGTGCTCTCACCCTCCCCGTCCGTGAGGGCCTCGGCGATCTCCGGACGATCCAGATGGTTCCCGAGCTCGTCCGCGGAGTTGTCATTATCATAGAGAACCGTCCCGTCCGCCGCCACCCATGTGATGCGCAGGGCTTCCAGATCGTCAAGCCCGCTCTCCAGCGATTCCAGCATGCCGACACTTTCCTCGTCCCACCCGTCCTCTTCCTCAAAAAGGCCGGTCATTTTCAGGATCTCCGCGTTTGTGCGCAGATCCGCGCGGACCTGTTTCTGGAACAGGCCGTAAAAGACGACGGTGACGCAGATCAGAGTCGCTGCAACCGCAACGATCGACATGCCGACAAGGCGAAGGTTGATTTTCTTTTTCATATCGGTTCTCTCTCCGGTTTCATTATTTTCAATCGATCACGTAACCCACATTCCGCACGGTCCGGATCCGGCTGCCCGCATCCCCAAGCTTCTGCCGCAGGGTCTTGATGTGCATATCCACGGTGCGGGATTCTCCCTCGAACTCCGTTCCCCAGACCTGCCGCATGATGGACTCTCTGGAGAGAACCATGCTCGGGTTCGTCATGAGATACCGCAGCAGCTCATACTCCTTAAACGTCAGCTCCAGCTGGCGGTCGTCCACAAAGACGAGATGCCGGTCATGGTCGATCGTGATATTTCCCAGCTGCAGAATCTTCGGCTCCTTCGACTCCGTCCGGCGAAGCAGCACCTTGACCCGCGTGATCAGCTCCATGATGGAGAAGGGCTTTTTGATGTAGTCGTCCGCCCCCTCATCCAGCCCCCGGATCATATCCATCTCCGTGGTCTTCGCCGTCACCATAATGACCGGAATGCGCTTTGTGGAGGGATTTGTCCTCAGTTTTTTCAGGATATCATACCCGCTCTCGTCCGGAAGCATGATGTCCAGAAGAATCAGATCCGGTGTGATCTCCTCCATTTTTTGTAAAAATCCTTTGCTTTCTCGAATGCACAGACCATGTAATTGCTGTTTTTTAACGCGATGGTCTCAATCTCTCGAATACTGCTGTCATCCTCTACAATGTAGATCAGTGCCATTTTCCCCACCTTCCTGTTTTATATCCTGTCGCTCCGGAAGAACATATTTCTCCCTGATTTTCCGGTAGTCCTCGCGGAACTCCCGGCTGTCCTCCAGAGGTATTTTATCCTGCTCTGTGAGATCCTCCTCACTGTAAATGCGGATCATGCAGGCTCCCACATAGGAGCAGTGATCCAGCACATGTTCAAACGCAGTGATCATTTCTTCCAGAATCAGCCCCGCATCCATGGAACACCGGCCGCTGCGAAGACGGTCAATGTGCCTTTGGCGGAGCTCCACACTCATACTGTCCGTGGCCTCCTCGTAGGCCTCGATGCTCCGGGCTTTTGCCAGATCCATATTCCGGTACGCCGCAATCGTATGGCTTAAAATATCCTGCGTGGCTCCGGCATACACCATCAGCTCCAGCATGCCGGATTCAGAGATATGGATTTCTTTCTCACGCAATGCTGCAATCGAATCGCGTACCGATGCCACATGGTCCGCAATCCGCTCAAAATCGCGGATGCGCTGAAGCATGACCGAGATCTGACGGCTGTCCTGCGCGGGAAGGCTCCGGCTGCTGATTTTCATCAGATAAATACTCAGCGCCGCCTCATACCGCGCGGCACGCTTCTCGATCACGGCGGTCTGTTCATCGAACTGACCCGACCCGTCCGCCAGCAAACGAATGCAGCAGTTTAACGACCGCTGCGCCATCTCTGCCATCTGCACCGTTGTATCCCGGCAGATTTTCACCGCAAAGGCCGGTTTCTCCAGAAAACGGTCGTCCAGAACCGCAAGCTCATCCGGCGTTTCCTCCGGCGCCTTCGGCCTCTGATCCGGGATCGTCCGCACCGCCAGCTTCACCAGAAAGTTTGCAAACGGGAACCACGCCGCACAGCATATGATATTGAACAGGCTGTGCACCATGGCGATGCCCGCCGCGTTTGCCGCCTCATCCATAAAGGAGAACCCGACCACCGCATTCACGATATAGAAAGCGGCCATAAACACGATCGTACCGATCAGGTTGAAATACAGGTGCATCATGGAGGCGCGTTTCGCATTTCTCCCGGCTCCGACTGCCGAGATCATGGCCGTCACGCATGTGCCGATGTTCTGCCCCATGATGATCGGAATCGCCGCCGCATAGGGAACCGCGCCCGTCGCGCACAGCGCCTGCAGGATTCCGATGGAGGCGGAGGAGCTCTGGATCACGGCGGTCAGCACCGCACCGGCCAGCACACCCAGAACCGGATTGGAAAACATGGTGAGAATCGATGTGAAGTGCTCGTTTTCCGCCAGCGGCTCCACCGCGCCGCTCATCGTCTCCATGCCGAACATCAGTACCGCAAAGCCCAGCAGGATTGAGCCGACATCCCGTTTCCGCTCGTTATCCTTCGCCGTCATCGTCAGGACAATGCCGATCACGGCCAGAACCGGCGAGAACGACGAAGGCTTTAACATGGAAATGAGAAAACCGCCGCCACTGATTCCGGTCAGTGAGAGAATCCACGAGGTCACCGTCGTACCGATGTTGGCGCCCATGATCACGCCCACCGCCTGCGTCAGATTCATGATGCCGGAATTTACAAAACCGATCACCATGACCGTCGTCGCGGAGGACGACTGGATCACCGCCGTCACCGCGGCGCCCAGCAGGACGCCCTTGATCCGGTTGGACGTGAGCTTCTCCAGAATGCTGTCCAATCTGCCGCCGGAAACCTTGACCAGGCCGTCGCCCATCGTATTCATTCCAAACAAAAACATAGCAAGGCCGCCGGCCAATGTCAATATCGAAAAAATATCCATAAAAGAACTCCCTACTACAATGTATTTATGGGTTAGACACCTTACAGCCAGTAAGGTTCTTC
>JAJPYF010000013.1 GCA_021205085.1 Clostridiales bacterium
AAACGTTATGGATTTCGGAATGTTAGGAACAGCTCTGGTTATGGGTATTGCGGCGATCGGTTCGGCCATCGGTATCGGCACGGCGGGTCAGGCTGCGATTGGTGCATGGAAACGCTGCTATATGAACAACAAGGCGGCGCCGTTTATCCTGACGGTATTTGCCGGCGCTCCGCTGACACAGACCATCTACGGTTTCCTGTTGATGCAGACAATGCAGTCATCTGACGCGGATCCCGGATTCCTTCTGGGCCTCGGTGTTGCTTCCGGTTTGGCGATGTGTTTCTCGGCGGTTGCACAGGGCAAGGCCGGTGCGGCCGGTTCGGATGCTCTCGGTGAGACCGGTAAGGGCTTTTCACAGTACATCATGGTCGTCGGTCTCTGCGAGTCGGTTGCCCTGTTTGCGCTGGTGTTCAGCATGGTGGCCCTCGGATAAGGAAGGGAAGAGGAAACGCTTCGTTCCTGCCACAGAGTAAAACTGAAAATGTAAGAGAAAATCCCCGGTTCCGATGAAGGAGCCGGGGATTTCGATGTTAAAGGATAAGTTCTGGCTTACGCCGGCAGAAGCACGACCAGCATCTGAGCTGTCGTGGTGCCGATGTTTGTCACGCTCTTTGTGGAGCCGGGAGCGATATGTACGCTGTCGCCCGCGTTGAGGACGGTCTCAACACCGTCGTCGCCCTTGAAGAGCATGGTTCCCTCGATGATGTAGTAGAGGGACTCCATCTGATTGGAAAGATACTCTGTGCCGCCGCCGCTGGGGAGGAAGTGGGAGAGACCGTTGGTCAGACGTCCGCCGTCGATATCCGCGGGGTCATGGAGCCTGCAAAGCTTGCACTCGGAATGTCCCGGAGCGGTGTAAGTATAGTACTCGTCTTTTTTGGTAATTTTATAGCCTGCCATAAAACAAACCACCTTTCTGATAAATTTTTCAAACTTCAGTATACACTGAACAAAAAAAGAAATCAATCATTTTGCCCGAAAAATATAAAATTTGAACAGAACAGTTGCCAAAAATCCACAGCAAAAACACAAGATTACCGGAAAGTTACTTAATAACATTTTTGTATGTATTGCATAAAAAACGGGGTTGTTCTATACTGAGAATGACGGATTTAGACAAAGCGGTTTTTTGACGCTTTTTCCGGATTTCTTTGATTTCAGTCGCTGCCCGGCGATGGTGAAATAAATTTTATCATTACAAGGAGGATTTTTAACAATGGGAAAATTAGTTAACCTGGAGAAAGATTAAGTTGATAACATGTTCTCCATCAAAGGAAAAGTTGCTCTGGTTACCGGCGCTACCGGTGCTCTCGGCAAGACCATCGCAAAAGCTTACGGCTATGCAGGCGCGAAGGTTATGCTGACCGGCCGTAACGCGAAAAAGCTGCAGGCGCTGGTTGACGAGTTCAAGGCAGAGGATATCGACTGCGCATATGCTACCGCGGACCCGGCACAGGTTGATCAGGTCGAGGCTCTGATCAAGACGACGGTTGACACCTACGGCGAGATCAACATTCTTGCGATCGCTCATGGCTACAACAAGCCGCAGAACATTCTGGATCAGTCTGTTGAGGATTGCCAGTACATCATGGATGCTGACTGCAAGTCCGTATACATCGTTCTGAAGTATGTTGCCCATCAGATGGTTGCACAGGGCAAGGGCGGCGCGATTGTTGTTGTTACTTCCCAGCGTTCCAAACGCGGTATGGCCGGCTACACCGGATACTGCACCTCCAAGGGCGGCGCGGATCTGATGATTTCTTCCATGGCCTGCGATCTGACTGCAAAGTACGGCATTCGTGTAAACTCCATCCTTCCGACCGTGTTCCGCAGCGAGCTGCCCGAGTGGATGTTTGATCCGGAATCCGAGGTTTATAAGAACTTCCTGAAGAGACAGCCGATCGGCCGTCTGGGCGAGCCGGATGATTTCGTCGGCATGGCGATCTATCTTGCCTCCGATGCTTCCAAGTTCATGACCGGCGGCAACTATGACTGCTCCGGCGGATATCTGGTCTGCTAATTAAAACGTCTTTTCAGGAGGAATAATATTATGAGTAAATGCAGATTGTCCAAATTTGTAGTCTGCGGCTCCGGCATGATGGGAGCTGCTATCGCACAGGTTCTCGCTACGATCGAGGGGTCTCAGGTTACGATCCTTCGTTCCTCGAACCGCGGCGCGGATCCCCGTGAGAAGGTTCGTGCCAATATGCAGCAGCTGGTTGACAAGGATGTCATTGAGGCCTCTTATGTGGATGAGGTTGTCGGTCGGATCGATATTGCTTATACAGACGAAGAGGTTAAGGACGGCGAACTCTTTATCGAGTGTGTGCCTGAGGTTATGGAGCTGAAGCAGGATCTGTTTGCGCGTCTGGAGAAGACCGTTGCAACGACCGCGATTTTCTGCACAAATACCTCTGTTATGAGCCCGACTGAGATCGCTGCAAAGTGCGAGCACAAGGAGCGCGTCGTTGGTACACATTTCTGGAATCCGGGATATCTGATTCCGCTCGTGGAGGTTGTAAAGACCGAGTATGCCACCGATGAGGTGATTGACACCGTTATGGAGGTTATGACAGCGGCCGGCAAGCAGCCCTGCCTTTGCAAGAAGGATGTTCCGGGCTTTGTTGCCAACCGGATGCAGCATGCTCTGTGGCGTGAGGCGGTTGCCATTGTTGATGAGGGTATCGCTGATGCTGAGACGGTTGACCTTGCCTGCAAGACCAGCTTCGGTCTGAGGCTGCCTTATCTGCCTCCGCTGGTAAACTCCGACATGATCGGTACGCAGCTGACGATGAACATTCACAGTTATGTTCTGAAGTATCTGGCGGACAACCATGAGCCGTCCCCGGTTCTTCAGAAGATGATCGACAAGGGCGAGCTCGGTTTCCGTGCGGAGCCGGACGAGAACGGCATCTATCATGGCTTCATGGATTATACGAAGGAGCAGATGGATGAGATCAACAGCGGCCTGAACGAGTATCTGATCAAGGTGCTCTACGGCAAATAATATCTTTGTTTTGTTCACATCACCGGATGTCCATCCCGGCATCCGGTGTATGAGATAATCTATTAAATGAATCATTATTACAGGAGGTAATGAACAATGGGACAGAAAATCTGGGTAGACCTTACTCATCCTTTCAGCGCTGAGATTCCGCGTTGGCCTTACTTTGACAAACCGGTGATCGACAGCAAACACTCCATGGCGAAGGGCGGCGTGCTGACACAGTACATCGGCTGCACCATGCATACAGGTACACACTGCGATGCTCCGCGTCACGTGATGGAGCGTGAGTTTGACGGCAGAAGAGCGCGTTACACACATGAGATGGCGATCGATGCTTATACCGGCGATGCGGTATGTCTGGATCTTCATTTCGTAAAGCGCTGGGAGCTGATCACTGCTGAGCACCTTGACAAGGCCTGCCGCAACATGGGCATTGATCCGGATTCCGATTATCTGCAGGGCAAGGTGCTTTGCCTTTGCACCGGCATGCATCTGAAGTTCGACGACTCCAAGGAGTATTATCATTACTCCTGCGGTACCGGCCGTTCTGCCGGTATCTGGTTCGTAAAGCACGGCGTAAAGTGCGTTGCGATGGATATGCAGGCTCTGGATCATCCGCTTCACACCGCTATGGGCAACAACGGTATGACCAGAATGAACCTTCTTGGCGCATCCGGCAGACCGATCATCGAGGAGTTCATCGAGGAGTTCGGTGAGGAAACTTATGCTCCGTTCGAGAAAGAGTACTATGTAAAGTATTACGGTGAGGAAGCATACGAGGAGTTCTACGGACCGCTTGAGGCGATCGGCAACTGGGGCACCTGGGAGCCTTGTCACAAGACCATGCTCGGCCATGGTATCGTAGGCGTTGAGAACCTTGGCGGCGACCTTGAGAAGGTTTGCGGCAAAGAGTTTGAGTTCTTCTGCTTCCCGCTTCGCTGGTACATGGGTGACGGTTCCATGGCTCGCTGCGTGGCACGCATTGATGAGGATGATGTCAACGACGTTCCGGAGAGAACTTACCTGTACTGCGGCACAGGCTGCCAGGACAGAGAGCAGTATGGCTTTGATGATTATGAGAAATTTGCTGCGAACCCGGCTATCTAAGAGTTATTAAAAGAGTAAGGAGAACCCAAAATGGCGAAAAAGACAATTATTACAGTTGCCACCACAGGCGCGTGGCCGAAGAAAGAGAACAACCCCAACGTACCGATGACTCCGTCAGAGATTGCGGACGACATCTATGACTGCTGGAAGGCAGGTGCTGCGATCGCTCATATCCATATGAGAGACGATGAGGGCAACGGCGTTATGGATCCGGCGAAGTTTGCTGAGACCGTGAAGCTGCTCAAGGAGAGATATCCGGAGTGCGATATTGTGATCAACATGACCACATCCGGCGACATTCACGCAGACGACGACATCCGTGTACAGCACGTAAAGGATCTGAAGCCGGAGATGGCTTCCTATGACTGCGGTTCCATGAACTGGCTCAACAGCGGCCTGTTCATCAACTCCCCGAAGTTCCTGACAGACTGCGGACTGCTTTTCCAGGAGACCAACACCAAGCCTGAGATCGAGGCGTTTGATCCCGGCATGATCGGCAACGCTGCTTACTACATCAAGAAGGGCGTGCTGAAGACTCCGGTACACTTCCAGTTCTGCATGGGCTGCGCGAACGGTATCGCCGGCACGATGAAGAACCTTGTATTCATGAAAGAGACTGCTGAGTCCCTGGTCGGCAAGGATAACTTCACATGGTCCTGCTTCGGCGTTGGCCACAGTGCAATGGAGATGCTTTACGGTGCGGTAGCACTTGGCGGACATATCCGTGTGGGTATGGAAGACAATGTTATGTATGCAAAGGGACAGCTTGCAGAGAGCAACCGTCAGTTTGTTGAGAGAGCGGCTCGTGTCATCAGAGAGTATGGCAACGAGGTAGCGACTCCGGCTGAGGCTCGCGAGATGCTTGGCCTTACACCGAGAAAGTAAAGATTTGTTCCTGAATCAGTGATTTGATATGCCGGATGCCCGCTGCGGTATCCGGCATACTCTGTTAAAGAGGATTTCAAAGGAGGTTCCTATGACCTGGGGAGCACTGTATATGTATTATCATTGCCCGAAGTGCGGGCTGAAGTTTGAGTATACGCTGGATGTGATGCCGGAGTTCGGCGACAAGTTCGGTTTTTGCCCGGAATGCCAGGTGCCCGGTGTCTATGAGAAGGAGGGCGCGCGTCAGCTGGACGATAACGATTATTTTGAGGTGGAGTAGAATTCTCTGTTGCAATTAAAAAAGTCCTGTGGCATAATGGGTTTGTAAATCTGACATTATGCAAGATAACAGATTTGGAGAAAGCAGGATAAAAGATGGCAGTGATTCGAAGAATGTCCTTAGTTGATCAGGTGTATGAAAAGTTGCGCGATCAGATTGTGTCGCTGGAGATTCCCTTTGGCAGCAAGCTGAATGTCAGCAAGCTGCAGGAGGAGTACGGGGTGAGCTCCATGCCGGTTCGGGAGGCGCTGAACCGACTGTTGAACGACGGGTTGATTGAGTTTGAGAACAATGTCGGCGCAAGGGTGATTGATCTGACGCCGGACGATGTGCGGCAGGTGCAGGAGCTTTCCTATGCCTATGAGATCGTTGCCGCGCGGAATGCCCTGCGGAGCGGTGACCTTACCGCGATGGCGGAGGAGATCAACCGCTATATCGAGCAGTACCGCCATTCGACGAATGTGGTGGAGAGCTGCCGCTGTATCAAGGATATTCTGGATGTCTTCTACAAAAACGCAAACAACGACCGGCTTCTCGCCCGGGTGACATCCTTAAACGGGCTGGACAGTATTCTGCATTCGCTTTTCGCGATTCCCCATGAGCAGGGAGGCAGCGGCGGACAGTATCACTCCGGCATCGTTTATTTTGAGCAGATCCGGGAGGCAGTGCTGGACGGCGACTTTAACCGCATCTGTGATGCGCTGGAGGGGCATCAGCTCTGGTCCCGCGAGTATATTCTGAAAAATATGGAGACGATCCGGAACAAGAGAGCGTAATTTTTTCGGGATGACAGCCCGATGCAGCTACGGCTTTTGTTGTCGCCAGAGGACAATGACAGTATATATTTATTTATCTATGACAAGGAGGAGATTCCAATGGTATTGAAAAATTTTGATGTATTGATCGAAAAAGTAAAGGGTTTTCCGGAGCCGAAGAGAGTCGTCGTGGCAGCTGCGGGCGACGCCCATACCCTGGAGGCCATCAAGGAGGCTGTGGATGAGGGGATCGTGGTTCCGGTTCTGGTAGGCGACAAGGCGAAAATTCAGGAGATCGCAGCCGAGATCGGTCTGACCGTTGCGGAGGAGGATATCTATGATGTGCCGGATGTTGTCGAGGCGGCGCAGAAGGCAGTGGCTCTGATCCGTGAGGGGAAGGGCGACTTTATCATGAAGGGAAAGCTGGAGACCGCGCAGATCTTAAAGCCGGTTGTAAATAAGGAGACCGGCCTCGGTACCGGGCGCGTGATGTCTCACTTCGTGCTGGATGAGATTCCGAATTACCACAAGCTGATCGTCACGACGGACGGCGGCATGATGACCTATCCGACGTTGGAGCAGAAAAAGGACATCATCGTCAATACCGTGGAGACCTTGAAGGCGCTCGGCTATGAGAATCCGAAGATTGCCTGCGTGGCGGCGGTTGAGAAGGTGAATCCGAAGATGCCGGAGACGGTTGAGGCGGATGCGTTAAAGCAGATGAACAAAAACGGCGAGATCAAGGATTGCATCGTGGAAGGCCCGATCTCTCTGGATATCGCGCTCAGCAAGGAGATTGCGAATGTCAAAGGCTTTGACAGTCCGGTGGCCGGCGATGCGGATGTCATTCTGGTTCCGAACATTCAGGTCGGCAATATCCTCGGAAAGTCGATCACTGTGATCGCAGGCGGCAACATGGCCGGATTTATCGTTGGCGCACAGGTGCCCATCGTTATGACATCCAGAGGATCCTCCGCGAAGGAGAAGTACCTCTCTCTGGTGCTGGCAGCGGCGGCGACGCCAGGAAAGTAGGAATTCCGCAGCGGGACATATGTCATAAAAAACGGAGAAATCCCCTTGAAAAAAGAGGAGATATATTCGCCTTTGCCA